>JAQUHC010000118.1 GCA_028683785.1 Oscillospiraceae bacterium | reverse complement strand
AATTTTGGGTTGGTGATCATATCCTGACGGGCCTCTGACTTTCATTTAACTTTACAGTATGATAAGAAATCTATGGAGGAGATAAGAATGAGTGAATACAAGCCATATAATTATAATAACAAAACTATGCTAATTGAGAGATATATTCTGTTAGGTGAACAATATTGTCAACCTGAAGAATATGATATGTTTGACATGCAGATGAGTTCTTTTGCAGTTGATAGAATAGCTGATATTACTGAAAACGGATATGAAAGCTATAAATTATTTACCGAACAGAATCACGAGCTTTTGAATAGTTTTAAATCCTATCCAGACCCTAACAATAAAAAAATATTATTATATACAGAAGTATACAGTAAAACAAAAACCCAAATCATAATAAATATCATGTGTGCAAAATGGGGTAAGCTTTGGGTAAATGGCAAATGCTTATCTATTCATCATAATGATTGGGCTACTCCATATTATGTAACCGTTTATTTAAAAAAAGGTAAAAATGTATTTTTATTGTCTGTAACATGGGGTTAAAACCCTCGCCTTTAGGCGAAACCTTTAGGTCAACCGTCTATTAATAAAAACCAATCACTTGTGGAACGCTAAGGCGGAGGTGACACAAGTGGAAAATTACCGAAAATCGGCTCATTGTGAATATGTCGCCGCCGTTTTACACCGCGAGCCGGATAGACTTTACACTTGCGGCGCTGAAATTTGACAGTTGCGGCGCAGAGGTTTGACATTGACAGCCCCGAAAAGCGGTGCTACACTTTAATTGCTTTTACCCATACGCAGGATAGGGCAACGCAGCGGTGCGACCCGAGCGGCGGATGGGGTTTGGCAAGGAGAGTGATGCGCTGGCGCGTCGCTCTTTTCTTTTTGCTTTGCAAAAACACCACTCTCCTTGGAAAACCAAGCGATATTATGCAAAGCTTTGCATAATAACGCTTAAGCAAAGTAGAACATTAACTAAAGCTGACATAAAAAGCCGTGAAGAAAATGCATTTGTAACATAATAACTTTTAATAATGTAAAATCTCCTTAGATTCCCCAAATTTGAAGGAGGTTTTATTTTGAAAAACATTTCAAAAACAATGACTGTTCCACTATCAGTTCTGGTGGAAAGCGCAAAGGTTATGATGGCTGAGAAGGGTTACGCAAAAAAGACGATTGAAAATTACAGTAATGTTTGGACGCAGATTATTGAATATGCCGATACCGAAGGCATAAAATCCTGCTCGGATAAACTGATAACACAATTTGCGCGATCCCGATACGGTACCCCAGATGTTTTTCATCCTGTCACAGATAAAGAAAGGTATTACGCAAGAATACTTCTATGTCTGAACGACTTTTCTAAAGATGGTATTTGGATAACGCACCGCATCTATAATGATCCCAAGCAGTTTAAGTCACGCGCTATTAAAGAGACATACGAAAGCTATGCCATCTGGCTCAAAGAAAAAAGATTAAAGCCCGGAAGCATTTCATTAAAACAGCAGATTATCAGGGATTTTCTGATTTTTGCCGAAAGTAAACAAATTCATAATATCAATGAATTAAGATTGACGACTGTCCGTGATTATCTGGGAATCAAAAACGGGCTCAGTACATCAACGAAAAGCGGTATCATTATTACCATCAGAGATTTTTTTAAATGCCCTGATATTGCCGCGTCTTTAACAAAGGACTTATCTGTATATCTGAAAGTTACCAATAACGGTAAATATGAGCACCTGCCTTCATCTTACAGCACAGAGGAAATTCGATGCATATTAATGTGTATTGACAGGACAAACAGTGAAGGGAAAAAAGACTACGCCGTAATCCTTTTGGCAATTGATACAGGTATGCGGATATCAGATATCATCAATCTCAAGCTTTCGGACATTAAATGGGAAACAGGGACAATTGAGATCGTTCAGAAAAAGACTGAAGAATTTTTGTGCTCACATATGAGTGAGGCTCTTAAATGGGCTTTAATTGACTATTTGATGAATGCAAGATCTAAAAATATCGCGTTTGAAAATGTATTTCTACGCTCAAAAGCTCCAATTTCTCCATACATATCAGCCGGCCATTATTACAAACAGCTTAATAAATACTTTACAGCTGCCGGAATAAAAACTCAGAATAAGCACCACGGGATGCACGCATTGCGGCACAGCCTCGCGACAAGATTAATGCAAAACGACATTCCCATTACGGTTATTTCACAAGCGCTTGGACATAAATATGCCAACGTAACTAAGCAATATATTCGCGTAGATATTGACAAATTGAGACTTGCGGCATTGGAGGTACCTTCCAATGACTGATAACAAAGTTATTTCCTTGTTCCCCAACGGAATATGTACTGAGGTTTGTTTGGATTTTCTAAGATTCAAGCGTGAGCTTGGCCAAAAGTTTGAAGGCTCGGACATATACCGTCTCAGGGATATTTGTTGCCAAATGAATAAGGCCGCCGGCAATACTCCTGAATTGTCTAAAGATACGGCTTTAAATATTGCGCATCGCAGAGACGGTGAAGCCCAGGGAACACAATTGAATCGTATTCGTATCCTTCGGAAATTAGCTGAATACATGGCCTCAATGGATATGGAAACGTATATTATTCCGAAAAACTTCACACAAAGGTACAAGTATGATTTCAAGCCGTATATATTCAGCAGGGAACAAATTGCCGCTGTTTTAAAAGCCGCTGATAAAATTAAATATAAGTCATGCTCACCTTTTGCGCATCTTGTTATCCCGGCAATTTTAAGAGTATTTTTCGGCTGTGGTCTGCGTTCATCCGAAGCACGTTCGTTAAAGATTAATAACGTGGATTTAGCTGCCGGCATTCTGACCATAGAAAAATCCAAAAACAATATCAGCAGATATGTACCGATGTCAGAATCGCTCACAGTTCATTTACGCAAATATACACAAGCGATGGGCTTCGATATATCAGACAACGCATATTTTTTTCCATCTCCTAACGGAGGGGTGTATCACGATACGACACTCAGGGATCGGTTCCGGGCAATTATGTCACAAGCCCGGATACCTGCTTTGGGCAACGGAAAATTTCCAAGAATACATGATGCCCGGCACACATTTATCCTTTATTCATACGCAAAACTAACCGGAGAATTGAGCCTTGATTTTTATACGGCGTTGCCCATCATTGCAGCATATGTGGGACATACGAACATTAAGGACACCCAACGGTATATTCATTTGCCGGAATTTGATTATTCCGGAATAACAGCTATTGGGAATCCTGTTATAGACACCTTCCTACCGGAGGTGACTTTTGATGTCTAATCCCGATTTTGCGGAGTATATCTATTCTTACTTTATGAAGTATCTGCCGCTGCAAAGGGGGTTGAGCCAAAATACGATCTCATCTTACAGCTGCTCTTTAATGTTATTTTTCCAATATTGCAAAAGCGAAGCAAGTATTTCTTATGAAAAATTGGTGTTAAACAGAATAGACAAACACTTAATCGAAAACTTTCTGCTTTGGCTGGAAACGGAAAGGAACAATTGCGCAGCCTCAAGGAATCAACGTCTGTCCGCTCTCAAATCGCTTTTTCTTTACATCCAGTCTGAATCTATAATCTACACAGCGTTATGCCGTGACATTTTATCCATACCCGAGAAGAAAACACCGCTCCTTCCGCCTAAATACTTGAGCGTTGATGAGATGGAAGCTCTATTCTCCATACCGGACATTAAAACAAAACACGGAAGAAGGGATATTGTACTTTTATTGCTCCTCTACGATAGCGCAGCGCGCGTTAGTGAATTGATTAACCTCAAGGCCGGAGATGCTTTCTTTGGGAAAACACCAACCGTAAAATTATTTGGAAAAGGAAGTAAAACAAGAATTGTTCCAATTGCCTCTAAAACGGCCGATATGCTTTATGGATACATGAAAGAAAACAAAATCAATAAATTAGATCAATTTCTATTTGAAAACCATAGCCATAATAAATTAACTACTGCCGGCGTTTCATATATCCTCAAAAAGTACGTTGAAATAGGTAAACAACTTTATCCAGAAATGTTCCTGCTAACCGCTACGCCACACTTGTTGCGCAGTACCAAAGCCAGTCACTTGATTCAGGGCGGGGCCAATATCTATTACATTCGTGACTTCCTTGGTCATTCGTCTGTTGTAACGACCGAACGATACGCCAGAAACAATCCGGAAGTTGTAAGAAGTGCTATCAGTAAAGCGTCATCTGATTTAATAGGAGATTCCGAATACTACAATGAAAACGAAAAATCTACTATGCTTGATTTCCTGAAATCACTGTAATAGATAATTACGTTAACTA
The DNA here is from genome assembly GCA_028683785.1 of Oscillospiraceae bacterium. GTDB lineage: Bacteria > Bacillota > Clostridia > Oscillospirales > Acutalibacteraceae > Avimonas. The sequence goes on along the minus strand of JAQUHC010000118.1, from coordinate 2,436 downwards.
AAGTTGAATATGGATCTTCGTTCTTATTGTGAGGAAAATGTACTCAGCTTTAGTTAATGTTCTACTTTGCTTAAGCGATATTATGCAAAGCTTTGCATAATAACGCTTGGTTTTCCAAGGAGAGTGGTGTTTTTGCAAAGCAAAAAGAAAAGAGCGACGCGCCAGCGCATCACTCTCCTTGCCAAACCCCATCCGCCGCTCGGGTCGCACCGCTGCGTTGCCCTATCCTGCATATGGGTAAAAGCAATTAAAGTGTAACACCGCTTTTCGGGGCTGTCAATGTCAAACCTCTGCGCCGCAACTGTCAAATTTCAGCGCCGCAAGTGTAAAGTCTATCCGGCTCGCGGTGTAAAACGGCGGCGACATATTCATTAAGTCATATCTCAAATCCTCTGCAAGAGATATATATTCTATATTCAGATACGCTGTCAGTATTTCACTGGCAGCGTATTTATATTTTTCGTTGATATATACATCGTTGTTCCAAAAGTAAGCACGAAAGGAAAACATAAAATCCCTCCAAAATAATTTTGCAAAATAGATAATTGAACCGCATAAATAGAGAATGCAATTTAATTATACGACTTCTATTGTAATTTATCAAGATGATTGCTAAAATAAGAATAGACAATTCATAAATCAGAAACAACATCTACTTTGTAAGGAGGTAAGAATTTGAAGGAATCTGTTTTTAAAAGCATTGAGGAGCTGCCGCTGTTCCTCAATGCGGAGGTGGTCGGTAAGGCTCTGGGTGTGTCTATTTCATCTGCTTATGAGCTGATGCACGAGAAAGGATTCCCCAGTGTTCGAATCGGCAACAGGCTTATCGTTCCAAAGGACAAGTTCGTCGAATGTTATTTTCATCCGAGCAGAGATAAGGAGTATCCCACCGCCGTAATTAAAAGACTTGCGAAGTGTGCAATGCAACTGCTATGGGATACCGAACACTTGAATCTTTCGGGTGTGAATTACGGTAATCAGGATATACGAAAGATCATGATTGAGGAAACGATGCCGGAGGATATAGATATGGCGGTTTCCTTTTTAGGAGATTATAAAAAACTCTTTCATCATTAGTACTGCTCGCATATTTGATTTTCTTTGTGATTGTCAACCGGGATAAAATTGTTGACGAATGGTTCCAAAGAAGTTATCTGCAACCGGCAGCGGAAGAAAAATATTTTCTTCCGCTAAGCTTCAGGCGGCGTCATATCATAACCTGCCGCCGTAGAGCAGAATGAGAGGTGCATGTATGAAATTTAAAAAATATCCGAAGCGCGATCCCATCAAAAATTACTTCCCTTTGCCCAATGAAATTTTTTGTTTAGGGCTGTTCCCGGGTGAGATTTCTGTGTATTCCTATTTGCTTTACTGCGAGGACAGAAAAACATTTCAGTGCTACCCGAGCTATAGAACTATCGGTAATGCTCTCAAAATTTCCAAGAACACTGTCCGAAAATATGTTTCGGGACTTGAAGAAAAGGGTTTGATTACTACAGAGCCGACGAAAATAATTAAGAGTAACGGTATGAAGTATAACGGTAATCTCATGTACACCATACGTTCTATTGAAGAAGCAAAGGATAAGTATTTACAATCGCAACTAGGACAGGCAGAACTGGCTATGGCTCAAGCAAATGCTAAAAGACAACTGGAGGAATATGATCGCAAGAATAGGAGCAAGGCAGTTTAGCCGAATTTTGGGTGGGTCGATTATTAAGCAGCCGGCTATGTTTTTGTCAAGGGATAAGTCAAAGAATTTTCTTAAACCCATGCATAAAAATACGAATTTTGCACCATCAGTCAAGGGTAAAACAAGCGTGCTTCGCCCGCCCTTGACAGCTGCTCCAAAATTCGTTTACAGCAATTAAGGGTTTAAGAAAATTTATGAATCTACGATTCATTTCTCTGATCGAGAGTAATATGGTTTATTATCGCGTAGAACTGCAAAAATGATGTTGGTCATTTTACGTGTCACATGTCCAATTACATTCATATATGGCTTGCCTTCAGCTCGCTTCTTTTGAAAGAATGACTTCATATCCGAATCATGTACAACAGCAATCACTGATGCCTGCCATAAAGCTCTCCGTAAATAGGGTGAACCTCTTTTAGACATGTGGTTATGTGTACCGGTAAATTCGCCGGATTGCTTAACTGTTGGATCTATCCCTGCAAATGCAGTAAGCTTTGCGGGTGATGAAAATCTGGATATATCGCCGATTTCGCTAAAAATTGTTGCACCCAATGTCGGTCCGATGCCGGGGATGGTGGTGATGTAGGTATCATAATACGAAAATAATTCCGCAATCTTAGCATCTAGTTCTGCAATCTGCATTTCGGTATAGCGAATGTGTTCCATGTGTTGCTTTATGAGCGTTCCCATTGTATCAAATCCTAAAACAATGCCGAAAGAGTTGCCGGCAGCTGCTTTAA
>JAQUHC010000117.1 GCA_028683785.1 Oscillospiraceae bacterium | reverse complement strand
TTTCCACAGTTTTATCCCGCAGCTTGCGTCGGTTTGCTCCTCAGCATTGCCCTGTTTGGCTGCATATTTAGTATTGGTCAATTATTGGCTCTTACACGCATTTACACAGTTTATTTTTCAGAACCGATAGACCTCGTTGCCGTTCCCCGACATATGTGAGCTACATAGAATTATGCTTGCATTTTGTATAACGTTCTCCAGTAAGCAAACCATAATACAACGGTAAAAAATCATAGAAAACCATAGTAGGAAACCATGGGAACCATATAATGACCCCAAGAAACGAGACACGAGATTGTGAAATCTAAATGAACCTGTTATAATAAAAGGCATGAAAAATGCCTAAAAGGAAGGTTTAGATAGATATGACAAAGAGACAATTCACAGCGGAGTTTAAGACGAAAATAGTGGTGGAACTGCTTCGCGAGGAGCAAAGCCTAAGGGGAAAGCGGTTTTAAACAAAAACCACCCTAGAGAATCTTTCGATTTATGGGGTGGTTTACTCTGAACTCAGTGTGTTATATTTTTTGGCTTGAGTGCCGCTTTTTTCTTAAATCTTCTTGCCGCACTCTCCGCAGAAGCTCATGCTCCCGGTGAGCTTTGTGCCGCAATCTGTACAAAACCTTTGCATCAGAGTAGCATCGGTTGGTCTGGCAACAGATGGTTTACCAATAATATTTAAAACGCTTTCCTTCCAGCTTTCAAGAGAGCGGTGAATTACCCGCCCTGCAAACAGTCTTCGGAGTTCCTGCAAAGCCGGAGTACGGATCACTGCCATGCGGTAGTTTGCATATTGCTCATTTTTCATTTTCTCATCAGGCAGGGAGATTACTTCTCGTTTTAGTTGCACAGCCTCCATTGCACGGTTGAGAATAGGCAGAAAAGAATCCCACTCTTTTTCTATTCGGAACAGATAGGTCGCCGCGGGTTCATTTGGAAAGGCATACTCCACGACCGCTGTGCGGCCATCCTTGGATGGAACCGCCGCCCATACAATCCATCGCAGCGAATCTTCCTGTTCAAGCGTCAGCTCTATTGGGTTTTCTGCACCCTCATTCAGCTTTATTAACAGGGATTCTTTCATCGCTTCGACTTCTTCCGGCGGGACTGCTTTAATTCCGATGCAAAGCCGTTCGCCGTCGCAAATGTTTTGTAGCAGCTCGTAGGTTTCAACCATTTTGCTGTTCATTACCTTCTTAGATACGGTTATAGAAAGGGGAGGTATGGAAGAGGTTAATTTCTGTAATGAAACAACCCCACCCTCCGGCATTAGTCTTGCTGCCTGAACGGTTTGTGCAAACCCCAGAGAGTCATCAATGCTTTTGATAAATACAGCGTTGTTATCCTGAAGGGAGCGGATGTGGTCGGAAATTTGTTTTTCCAGCGGCTCCAAGTCGTACCCAATTTGGGACAGCGTATAGCGTTCGCCTGTGCTCAAGGTCAATATGAGGGTATAGCCCTCTTTACTTAGCCCATTTACAAACAGAAACGGAATCCGCCGTGCATCTGTATTAGGAGGTAAAATGCAAAGGCAGTCTTTAAAAACCTGAAAAATGGCATGCCCTTGCTTCCCGTCATACAGGTATGCGCCTTTAGTCTCAAATTCGGAAGCACCTTCCACCAAAAGAGCCTGTAGCACCTTGGTGTTATAGGCTTCCAGAAGCTCACGATGAAACCATTCACAGGCGCTTCCCATGTGGGAGAGCATCAGGTTTCCGGCCGATGAACCTATCAATACGGTGTTGTCCTGCAAAACAATTTTATTCACATCCGCATAGGGGAGGGCAGCCTGATCAAACAAGGAATCGGCAAGCAATCCGTCCTTATTAATCGTCAGCATTACTTCACCGTTCATATCGGGAGACGCAAGCCTCCCGGTATAGGTCGGTTTTGTTTTGGCGCTCTCATCTGTATCGGCAGGCAAAGCGTCTTGGTTCATAGCTACAACTCCAGATTTTATAATTTCGTGCCGCAATCCCCGCAGAACTTTGTGCCGGGTGCATTTTGAGCGCCGCAGGAGGGACACTTTCCGGGTACAGGCGCGGGAGCGTTCATGGAGGAACCGCAGTTATTACAGAACTTGACGCCTTGTGCGTTTTGCGCCCCGCACTGCTGACATACTTTTAGCTCCATAGAAGCACCGCAGTTATTGCAGAATTTACCGATTCCGGCCGGCTTGCCGCAGACAGAGCATGTGGTAGTCTTGCTCTCAATTTTGCCTTTCCAGACGGTGGCGGTACTGCCCGATTCATCTATATTACGCTGCATGGCTTCGGCTCGAGCTTTAGCTACATAAACTTCTTGACGGGGTGCGCAGTCGGTACACAGGCCCTCATCTTCGTTGAAGCAGGAATCACAGACATATTTGTTGCAAGAATGACAGCGGTGAAAATGACCATTTGCTTCGTTTTGCGCTCGTTCAAAGGCCTTTTCATGTTCCTTTTGCCATTCGGGGCTCATTCCCTCAAACCGCTCCGAGAGAATATCTCCACCGCGTTCTACCGAATAACCGATACTGCTTACCCGGCCGCCCACCAGTTGGCCGAGCATGGAAACGCCCTGTGTCAGACCGCGAAGTCCTCTTTTCTTTTTATAAGTATCAGATTGTACGAAGCTGCTTTTATATCCATCGTTGCAGATATCGCAATAAAATGTGAATTGGAATCCGGCTTCAGTAGAGTTGTCTTCATAATTTCGAGTAAATGATTTCAGCATATTACCGATCCTCTTTCCTTTTAGCGTTTAATTTTCTTACCACAGGCGGTGCATTTAGTATTCTGAAAAAACTGCAAGACGCCGCAGCGCTTGTTTTTGCATGTTATCATTAAACTTTTACCACATTGCTCGCACCGTTCCTGCACAAAGGACTGTTTTTTGCAGAATGGGCAGACTATATAGAGCCGCATCCCGCAGCCGGAACAAAGCGGCTGTCCTTTCTCAATGGGTCGCAAACAAGTGGGGCAGAGATAACCAAATGGATTTTGACTCTCACAGGATGGACAAAATCTTACATCCCGATCCACAAGAGCCCCGCATTGCATACAGGGTTGTTTGTAGCTTGCCATCGGCTACACCCTCCTTAATTTATTTACCTGCTCAATAAAAAAGATTATTTATTACCTATACTTCTCCGGCAATCTTAACTAACAGGTTTTATCGATCCACCTGTTAATTCAATTTTATAGTACCGCGCAAAAGGTCCTTCCACGCCATCATTATTAAAAGGTTTAATTACAATATATTTTGTAACTCCGCTAAATAATGAAGCATTTATTATTTCATCCGGTAAGCCAGTAGTGTTTGAGGATACTTTGGTGCTGAAGGAGGGGGTTGAAACACTTTTTTTGAAAAACCCTCTTAAGTCGCCTGAGTTTACATACTTACCATACTCTACAGAACTGTTGCTAAGATAAGCATTGTACCCGGCAGCTCCATTCAGAGCACTCCATGTTACACCGTACCAGCATTGCTCGCCAAAGTCCATATTCCCGGATTTAGGCTGCGACCATATTGTTGATGCCTTTACCTTGTCAAGCATTGCAAATCTAACCGAGTACGGCTCGCTTTCTGCTGTGTGATTAACACAGGTTACTTTTATATCAACCGTATACCCTAAAATTTCGTTATAGTTGAAACCATTGTCGTTAAAGGTCATGATGTCAGGATTGCCGTCGTCATTTGTAAAATAAAGCTTAAAGCCGGTATGGACACCTACATCCAGATATCTATCCGGTTTGAATGTAACCTCACCCTTATTTGAAGCGACATAGGTAAAGTAATCATCTAAATAAAAATTCGGTCTTTTAGGCACGGGATATTGTGCGGGTGTTGATGGAGTTTTTGATGTTGTCGAGGGGGGAGAGACTTTTGAAGTAGCCTTTGATGCTGTCGGAATACCTGAGGTTTTAGGGGCAACCGAAGGTTTTGAGGAAGTTCCCGACGCTTCAGGGTGTGTGTTTGAAGCGGCAGAGGGCTGAACATCAACGCTAGTAGTGTCAGCAGTTTCTGATTGTGATGTATTTGTTTGGTCAGAAATTGAACTTTCACTATTTAATTCGCTTGTTATAGGCATGACTCCGCAGCCGGTTATGAAATATAAGCATAGTAGAAAAGCTAAAATGGCACAGCATTTATTTTTCATATGGTCACCCCTAAAAACCTGGTTTGAACGGATTCCGAGCAGGATTTTTGTCGGGCAAGGAAAGCTGACGAAGCAATGCTTTCCGCATTACGAGGAGGTTTTACGCAGTCCGGTAGAAATTGTGCCGGAAGAAGCCGGAAGGGGTTTTTAGAGGTGACCATATATTATATGCCCCCCGGATTCAATTTGTTTCCACATCCGGCACAAAACTTTGCAGCGGGTGCATTTTGGTTCCCACAGTGTTGGCAAATATTGTTGTTTTGTTGTGATTGTTCCTGCTGTGGTGGTTGTGGTGGTGGCTGTTCCTGTTGCAAGTCCTGATTCTGCGGAGGATTATTGTCCAAGAAGGGATTGCCGCATCCGGCGCAAAACTTTGCAGCGGGTGCATTTTGTTTTCCGCAATTTCGGCAAATATCGCTATTTTGCTGTTGTTGTTCCTGCTGTGGTTGTTGTGGTGGCTGTTCTTGTGCCATGGGTTGTTCCGGTGGAAGAGTGTCTCCCACAAAATGATAGCCGCATTTGGGGCATTCTGATTTTTTCTTTTTAAGCTTTTTCCCGCATTTAGGACATTTTTTCTTTTTTGTTAATATCTTAATTATAATTATAAAGATTAAAATAATCCCTATCGCTATTATAACCCAAAAAATAACATCTTTCAAATTATTAACGGCAGGCAATCCGCCTAAAACACCCGGCAACCCACTTGAAGGATTTTTCTTAGACTTTTTAACCGTAAATTTTATTGTTTTCTCTGCTTTTTGTCCATAATCATTCTCAGCCGTTATGGTAACAACATGGTTACCCACAGATAAAGTGGTTAAAAACAATGTTGAGCCTTTGCCTATTTCTCCATCCTTATCCGATGTAAAGGTTAATCTATCGTCATAAATCCAGCCGTCTGCAGAGTCGTATGCACTGGCGTTCAGTATTACGCCTTCATCTGAAACATTAGCCTCATCAACAAACAACACGGGCGGTTTATTTGGCACTTTGAAAGTATTGCTGTCAGATTTAGAGCTGTTAATACCATCACTGGCAATAACACGAATAACCGCCTTATCACCACCGGGTAATTTACTGAAATCAACATCAAGCTGTGAATCGGTAATGTCGGGTTGAAGGACCGACCATTGCGCTCCGTTGTGGCTATACTCTACTGTATAATACAGCTTATCCCCGTCAGGATCGTTACCTTCCCACTCAATGGTTTCATTTCCTGTAAACTCGCCACCATCAAGTTGAGTTGTAAGTGTAATTGTTGGTGCATTCCCACTGACAGGAATCTCTTTGACAGACTGATTGTCTTTCAAAATATTAAACTTAACAGTACCTTCAGGGAATGGTATTGAAACATTATTAAGAGAGTATTTATCGGACTTTGTGGATTCGTTGCTCTGTCCTGCATAGGTGATTGGGGAAGAGGTGGGGGTAAAATACTGCCTTGCAAGAACGGTTCCGGTATCGCCTAGAGCCTGTATCTCATATTCGCCTGTTTGAGCAGCTGTCTGTGCTTCGGAGTCATCTTCTGCATAGGTAACCCTCCAGGGATATTCTGTTGTAACCTCTCCGGAATCGGTTATATACCCTGCCGGTCGCAAAACAATGTTATTTTCACCCTCATTTTTTTTGGGGGCTTTACTTGATTTTAGTAAGAACACATTAAAGAGATGTTTCCATACACTGGGTGTTATCCATGTATAATCTAAATCTGCGCTCCCGCCCATGAAACCCATGCTATCCTCCAGCAATCCTCTGGAACCGACTTCAAATGGGTGGAGATCCTTTGAAATATTGATACCCTCTCCATGACCGGAGACCTTTATATTCTTATCTGTGCCGCCGGCCGGCTTGCTTCTATCATACCAGTCCACGCCACTATACCCATAGGGGGGCATATTGACATATGTATTATAAGACCCTCCATTATATTCTTCCCCTAAGTTGTATAAATGTCCGATTTCATGAGCCACGGTAGCCGGCATATCGGGTTCACTTTCCGAAACGACAATCGACAAGTCGCGGTAGGTAAATCCGGCATAACCATTGGTGCCTTCGGCAATAAAGCCCACTATTACATCGTATTGTGATTCGGGAGATGAGGACTGGAGCGTCTTTAGTTGCTCAGACACTTTCCACATGCCTGTATCGCTATCTAAGTTATACATATAAGAGCTTACATCCAACACATCCGGTCTGATTGACCATTCTATGTCATCTTTAGCGACCGGAAAAACCACCCTCAAAAATCTATGGCCATAATACCACAGGTTTCCCGGGGCTTTAACAACACCGCTATAATTGGCCTTAAGTGGCACGGCTAAGATTTTAAGCTTGGGTATCTTTGTTATCTTAACATTGTCTAATACAAATTCGGTATCTTTATATAATGCTTTAAATTTGTAATTCCCTGCTTTCCAGTTTTCGCATTGAGCTTTATTGTTTGGCATGAAATTAAGAGCATTATTGTCTTTATCTCTTTTAAAGTCTTTTAGTGTTGCTATTTTTGCCCCATTTCTATAAACTTCAAGCTGGGCGTCTTCAATCTTGTCAATCGGTGTTTCCTCGAAAAAGAAGACCTGAATTGCTGTTTCCTTGCCCGCTACAAAATCTGTTGCCGGCACATAGTTATCATCATCTATGTATTCGTAACG
>JAQUHC010000116.1 GCA_028683785.1 Oscillospiraceae bacterium | reverse complement strand
AGCTGAATTTTTGTCGGACAAGGAAAGCCGACGAAGCAAGGCTTTCAGCCTTACAAGGAGGCTTGACGCCGTCCGGCGGAAATTATGCCGGAATACGCCGGAAGGGGTTTTTAGAGGTGACCTTATGTAGGATTACTGCAAATACAGTATAACCCAGCCCAAATTACCTGTCAATCTGAATTTATTTCGTCAATCAAATACTGTAAATATGTGGACAATCTTTATCTATACTTGTATAATGGTAAATGTTAACCATGGGAAGGAATGAAACAAATAATGCAATCAACAGAGCTTATAAATGGTATCCGAAAAAATATCAGAAAGATTATTGTCGGCAAGGATGATGTAATCGACCTTCTTATGATTTCGTTGTTCTGCTCAGGTCATGTTCTGATAGAGGATATCCCGGGCATGGGTAAAACAACACTTGTTTCTGCTTTGGCCGCATCTCTGGGCTGTTCATTCCGTAGAATACAGTTTACTCCGGATGTGCTGCCCTCAGATATAACGGGTTTTACAATGTTCAACCTTAAAACAGGCGAACAGGAGCTTCACACAGGCTCGATAATGCACCAGATAGTGCTGGCGGATGAGATAAACAGAACCAGCCCAAAAACTCAGTCCGCTCTGTTGGAAGTAATGCAGGAAAATCAGGTCACAATAGACGACAAAACCTATGCCGCCCCCCGCCCTTTTATGGTTCTTGCAACCCAAAATCCGGTCGAGATGACCGGTACCTATCCCCTGCCCGAAGCCCAGCTTGACCGATTTCTTATGTGCATTTCTATGGGTTATCCCTCCCATGAGGAGGAGGTTGAAATTCTTATAAACCATCGTGCCGGCCGTGTCTCGGAAAAGCTTCAGCCGGTTGCGTCCGCAGATGATGTGATCAACATGCAGCAGGAGCTGGAGTCGATAAGCTGTGCTCGCTCGATATTTGATTATATAACCGCGATTTCCGAGTCTACCCGCTCATTTCCTGATGTAAGAATCGGTATCAGCCCTCGCGGCTCGATTGCACTGATGCTTGCATCCAAAGGATGTGCAATGCTGGAAGGACGCAAATTCGTTCTCCCGGATGATGTACAGCGCATGGCATATCCCGTCTTATGCCATAGGCTTATTATGAATAAAAAAGCCGGTATTCGCCAATCTCCTGAGTCTGTTATTACCTCGGTTCTCAAATCCGTTCCGGTTCCTTCGTCACGATGACCGGCCGTGGCTTCGGTTTCATGTTGCTTTTTGCGCTGCTGCTGATTTTGGGACTGGCTACCGGCTCCGGCGAGATATTTTTTGGTGTGTTCCTGACCGGCATGGTTTTTGTGTTCGCTTTGTCTTCGGCTGTGGCGGGCATATTAGTGTTGCGTTTTGTCTTTTCAATATCCGATAAAAAGGTTAATCGAGGTAACGCCGCATCTATCATCCTATCATGCAGGGGAATGACTTTGCTTCCGGTTATTATGAAGATTAAGCTGATACTTCCCGGCGATAAGCTTCACCTTTGTGCCGCTCAGATATGGGGTATTAAACACAAACCGCTGAGGTTTATGCCCCTGTGTCCCCATCGAGGGGTTTGGAAAACAGGAATTAAATCATTATGTTGCAGCGATATATTCGGATTATTCTCGTTTCGGGTTCCGGCTTCGCATTATGCGAATTCATCTGTTCAGCTTACCGTATATCCGTGTATATTTGAAATTCATGAAACACCGCCCTTACCTGTTCCGGTTGCAGATTATATGGAAAACAACCTTGAAACAGCAGACCACGGGGACAGCTTTGCCGATACCCGTCTGTATAGAGACGGTGATCCACTCAAACGCATACATTGGAAGCTGTCATTACGGACCAGAACATTACACACCAGAAAATATGAAATGTCGGCCGACCGTATGGCAGCGGTTGTTATCGACACCTCAAAAAAGCCGGAATGTTCGCCAGAATTACCATTAAATTATGCTGATATGGCGACCGAATGCGCCTCTTCCCTTGCATATTTCTACTTTTCTGCCGGACTGACCGTGCATATTTATACTTCCGACGATTTGGATAATATTTTAATCAACACAAAGGATGAATTTATTAAGGCGCATACCATGCTGGCCTCAGCCGAATTTGATACAGACTCGTCGGTTTTGGAGACGGTATCACGGATTATTGGGGAACTTTCATATTTCAGCGCATTGAATGTAATAACCCATTCACCTACCCCAGAGCTTATAGAGCTGCTTTCCCGGGTAACCGATTTACGTTGCCGCGCATCTATTATATGTCCGGATTTGAAAGATAATGCCGATATTAAAGGGCTTTTATCAAATGATATTCGGACTGCAATAATAACCCGCCCCCATGATATTTCCGAAAGATTGGGGGATTGTGTGTGAAAAGCAGTCTTAATTATTCAGACAGACAGGAGAATTTATCGAACAACGGTAAAAAAATATCCGACGAGGTTTTGACTGATTATCTTTGTTGCTGGTTGATTGTAATCGGCGTGCTGCTTATAATGAAGCAGTTGTTCCGATTTGAAAATCCTATCCACATGATAATAATCCGTTCCGGCATTGTATTAAGTATTACAGCATTGCTGACCCGCTTTCGACGGTATACCATATTTATTATTCCGGCGGTACTCCTCTATGCGGTGTTTTTATTATGGGCAACCGACAATCTTGCGTCTTTTTTTGAATATATAACCGGGATTATTGAATGGTGGGTTGATCTTTTTCCGTCACACTCTTATTACAATACCCCGTTTAATGTTTCGCTGGTGCTTTGGATAATTTCTGCATTCGTCTGTCTGATTGTTGTAATTTTGGTTCGCCGAATTCATATTTTCGGGGTAATTGCAGCCCTAATCGCATTATTGGTATTTGTGGTTTTGGTAAATGGTTTTCGCAATAATCTGCTCGGGATATCCTTCATAAGCATCGGCATCTTCCCGCTTTTGATACGCAGTAATTACATCAAGCTGGAACTTCATCTGGATGATTTGCATTTTTCTCGCAGGCGTGTTATGTTTTCGGGTTTGGCAATCTGTCTAATCTTTGCACTTGCTTCAAATCTCATTGTTCCTCAGGATACTTCAAAATGGGTAAACCCCGCTTTGTCCGGATTATACTACCGAATAAAATACTCACAAAGTTTTTTTAGTAAAGGTCCGTTTTCATTACAGAGCTCGGGTCTGCAGCCCAATGTTGATCGTCTTGGCGGTAATGTTTCATTGAATCATACTCTGATTTTAAAAGTCAAGACCGACATTCAGGTTCCTTTAAAGTGTAATGTATATAGCCTTTACACCGGTAAGGGGTGGGAATCCGTCTCTGTCGACGAATATCCACTCAATGATTTCGATAATGAATTATTTAAAGATGCTTTTGATTTAGATATGCCAATAGATAAAAACGGTTCAAACCCGCTTAAAAATGCCATGCATGATGCCGAAACCGAGATAACCATGGTTTACGGCGGTTATTCTGTATTTTCTTCGGGTAGATTATCCTCTTTAATATCGGCTGATAAACAAGCGGAATTTATGTTTAATTCAAAATCCGAAATTTTTTCAAAAAAGCTGTTGCCAACCGCCTTCACATATTCATATCAATCGACTATTCTTAATAAACAAACAAACAACATCGCAAAGCGAATTGATAATATCGAAATATCAAGTGAGGATGACAAGTACGACACCATAAAGCAGCTATATTTGCAGCTTCCGCCCGAGTTGCCCGAACCGGTATATATTAAAGCCCGGGAAGCTACCGAAAATTCTTTATCTGATTACGAAAAAATGGTCGAGCTTGAGAGGTATCTTAAAACAAATTATGAATATACCCTAAAGCCCGGCAATCCTCCTAAAGACGAAGATTTTGTGAATTCGTTTTTGGTAAACGGGCGCGGATACTGCACATATTTTGCGTCGGCAATGGCGGTTATGGCAAGAACACTTGGAGTCCCTTCGCGTTTTGTTATCGGTTACGGAACCGTCCCCTCGGGTAATGATTATGCCTCATATTCGGACAATGCCCATGCGTGGGTTGAATGTTATTTTAGAGGTGTGGGATGGATTCCCTTTGACCCGACCGCGGGAACCGAATATTCCCCTCCAATTCCGGCTGCTTCGGGGAATAAAACTCCGGGCACCCGTACCCAAAACACAGGTAATTCTCAAACCCCAACAAAAACGACCGATACCAAAGCATCAACCTCATTGGTTACAACCACGACTGCGTCAAATAAGCAAACCAATCTGTCTACCACATTTGAAACGGACAAACCGCAGGGAAAATCCAACACCTTGCTTTGGCTGGGGATTTCAGCGGCAATTATGCTTATTCTTATCATTACAATCGTAATGTTCCGTGTTTTAAGACAGCTTGGAGCATATCGGCTTACTGCCGTAAATTCACGGTTCAAGGATAATGCCGAAAAAGCTGATTACTACTATACCGATTTGCTGCGCCAGCTTTCACTTTTAAATATTGCGCCCCTAACAGGTGAGACCATTCGGCAACACGGACAGCGGGCTGATTTTATGTTGGAAAAAGATCAGGATGCTCCGAAAATAGGTGACCGGTTGCAATCCTCCTTCAATACGGTTATGAACCTTCGGTACGGAGATATTCAGCCCACAGATAATGAGATTGAGCAGATGGCTGCCGTCCATGATAATTTAGAGCTTCGCCTTGTCAAATCGCTTTCACAAATTCGTTATTTTCTTGTGCGTTTACTATTTGCATAAAAGTTTTACGGTGTTATAATAATTGTTGCTTGGATTGAAAGGAATGAATATCATATGAAAGACGGATTTCTTCGAGTGGCAGCGGCAACACCCAAAATAAAAGTCGCCGACTGCGTTCATAATTCACAGCAAATATTGGATATAGCTCTATCTGCTCCTGCCGATACCGCGCTTATTGTTTTCCCTGAGCTTTGTATAATCGGCTATACCTGCGGTGTTCTTATCCAAAATCCATCCTTGCTCACGGCTGCGGAAAATGCAGTAGCCTATATTCTGGAAAAGACCGTCATGCTGGACACTGTTCTTGTTTTGGGCGCTCCGGTTGCATACGGCTCGTCGCTTTATAATTGCGGTATTGTATGTCATCGCGGCAGGCTGCTCGGCATTGTTCCGAAATCCTATCTGCCGGCCTATGGCGAGCTTTACGAATCACGGTATTTCGCACCTGCAAACGATGATGATTATTCGGTGGTTTATGCCGGTCAAGATACCGTCATAAGTCGCAATCAATTGTTTATATGCCGCAATATTCCCGATTTTTGCCTCGGAGTAGAAATTTGTGAGGATTTATTGGCCTCCCCTCAGCCGTCACAGAAGCTTGCCGCATCAGGAGCAACCGTCATTGCAAATCTGTCCGCCAGCCCTGAGGGCATCGGAAAGCCGGATTTTCGTCGTAAATTGGTCGGAACGCAATCCTCACGGCTGCTGTGTGCCTATCTTTATGCGGATGCCGGCGAGGGAGAATCAACCACCGATGCGGTATTTTCAGGGCATAATATGATTGCGGAGAACGGAACAATCCTTGCCGAAAGTCCCCGTTATAAAGCGGGCATAATATCTGCGGATATTGATTTATCTCATATTGTGTATGACAGGCGTCGAATTTCAAGCTGCACCAACATCCAACGCATGTCTGAAATTAAATTTGATATGGGTATGAGTGAGCTTTCAATCTCGCGCAAGATATCCCCAATGCCGTTTATACCTCAGGATTTAAGCGAACAGGAAGACCGCTTTGAGGAAATTCTTAATATACAGTCAACCGGACTTGCAAAAAGGCTGGAACATACAGGAGGCTCGGCGGTTTTAGGGCTTTCCGGGGGGCTCGATTCGGCTCTGGCGCTTCTTGTCATTGTGCGCGCTTATGACCGGCTTGGTATCAAGCACAAAAATATTCATGCCGTCACCCTTCCCTGCTTCGGCACCACCGGCAGAACCCTTAATAATGCACGATCCCTTGCAAACGCCTGTGGAGCAACCCTATATGAGATTGATATAACAAAGGCTGTCACCCAGCATTTTGCTGATATCGGTCACAGCGGCAAGCACGATACAACCTATGAAAACTCTCAAGCGCGGGAGCGTACGCAGGTACTGATGGATATCGCGAACCAGGTAAGCGGGATGGTAATCGGACCTGCCGATCTGTCTGAAATGGCACTGGGCTGGACAACCTATAACGGCGACCACATGTCTATGTACGGGGTTAATTCTTCGGTACCAAAAACATTAGTGCGTCATATTATTTCCTATGAAGCCCGACAAATTGGCGGTACAATAGGAGCCGCTTTGACCGATATTTTAAACACACCGGTAAGTCCGGAATTACTCCCCCCCGAAAACGGAGAGATATCTCAAAAAACCGAGCAGATAGTCGGGCCTTATGAGCTTCACGATTTCTTTTTATATTATTTTATTCGTTTCGGGGATTCACCGGGAAAAATTAAACGGCTTGCCGGGTATGCTTTTAAAGACAAATATACCGATGAAGAAATCCTGAAATGGCTGAGAATATTCTATCGTCGTTTCTTTGCCCAGCAATTCAAACGCTCCTGTATGCCGGACGGTCCGCGTGTGGGCAGCGTTGGCCTGTCCCCCAGGAGCGACTGGAGAATGCCCTCGGATGCACAGGTCGACATCTGGATGGCTGATACTAATCTCAATTATAAAAGCCGATAAAATGGAGTGATGCGTTCCTAATACTAATTTAAATTAAATTAGTATAGGAAGAACGCGTTCTGAACGATAATTTTATCGTCGCTTTTATTTGAGATTAG
>JAQUHC010000115.1 GCA_028683785.1 Oscillospiraceae bacterium | reverse complement strand
GTTGTAAGAGTTTTGTCAAGGGGGTTTGTCCAAGTTTTGTAAAACCAATTTTATTTTGGGCTTTAAAATATAGCTTTTCGAACACAGCATTTGTCAAGGGATATTTTCAAATTTATAAAAAATATTTTTCGTACACTCGTTTTTCTGCGTTAGAAACTGCATGATGTCGAGCGTTTTTATATATATTCGGTTTGAAACCCGTTAAAGGCAATGAAGGCTTTATTTTAAAGAAAGGTGAAATGCCGCAACGTTTTCATTTGGTTGCTTTGTACATATTTTTGATGTATAATAAATTTGTAACATTTTGAGTGAAGAGAAGGTGTTGAATATGAACACTTTCAAAATTATATTTTCTCCCTTTCATTACATTAAAAGCAGGGATGACGCTGTTGATTCGGCTCTAAAAAATGCCGAATGTCTGCCCAGCTCGCGCAAGTGATTGGAAGTTTACAGGCTAAAAGCATTCCTTGCTTATAAATACGAAAAATACAGCCTTGTAGCTGACGAGGTATAAAAAACATTCCGATTATCGTGTTAACTCATAATAGGTCAATTTAGAAGAGGAAAGAGGGATTGTTGTGTTGATAAGCGATGAAACCTTATACCATCGCTATTCTGACGGTGATGAAAGCGGACTGGAATCGCTGATGGAACGATACGGCAACAGCCTGACTTTTTACATAAACGGCTATATTCACGATATTCACGATGCAGAGGATTTAATGATTGAGGCGTTTGCCCGCATGATCTTAAAACACCCTAATTTGCGGGACGGCGGTTTTAAATCGTATCTTTATAAAACTGCCCGTCATCTTGCCCTGCGCTTTCTTGCAAAGAATAAACTGTGCTACTGCTTTGATTTGGAAAAGCTTAAAAACGAACCGGAAAGCGAAATACTCATTGAGGACATTGTAAAAACACAGGAGCGTGACCAGATATTACATTTGTGTATGGAACAGTTAAGCCCTGATTACCGTGAAGTGCTGTATCTCGTCTATTTTGAGAATATGTGCCATGCCGAAGCTGCTGCCGTTATGAGAAAAAGTAAAAAGCAGGTTGCGGATTTGATTTATCGGGGGAAAAACTCGCTGCGAAAACGACTGGAAAGGGAGGGAATTACCAATGAGAAATACTGAGGAGCGTGTTGCTGCCGTGAAACTGCGGGCAATGGAAATCAGCGGGAAAAAGCGCATACGGCGGGGACGGATCATTGGTATATCCTCTGCCGCTGCCTGCTTGATGCTCATTACGGGGCTGTCCTTTGCTATGCCGGGGATTATGGAGAAGCTGCCCGGCGATTCGTATGCATATCCCGGCTTGACGGCAAGTATTTTTGACGAAAGCGGCCTACTCGGGTATATTCTTATTGGTTTGCTTGCTTTCACTTTGGGCGTGTGTTTTACGATTCTATGCTACCGTATTAATCTTCACAATCGAAAGCAGGAAAAGGAGCCGAAAAAACAGAAACAGGAGGATAATGATGATCGAGCTGATTGACAATGTCTCCCAGCTCGCTGTAACCTTTGCAGCAGGGGTAGGTGCGGGCATGTCGTTTTACAAAGCCCGTAGCCAGCCATACTTCTTGCTGACCTGTTTTTTTGGCACATTTACGCTGGGATCGCTCCACTGGAGCCTTTACATGCTTTTATTTAATTCTACACCTCAGGTTTTCTATGTGTCGGAGCTTGCTTGGATTGCCAGCTTTGTGTTTTTGCTCACCCTTGATTTTACCCTTTCCACTCCGGGGGAAAGAAGATTTCATCATCCCGCAGCATGGCTGGCTCCCGTCATTGGTGTTCCGCTGATGATTTTTTATATGACACACGGCGAAATATTAGGTAATCTCCTGATGTGCGGCATAACAATGGTTGCCGCATGGCTTTCGATTAGGGGGATGATCTTCGCCAGACGACAAAACGACGTAAGGCGAAACCGTCAATTTTTCCATATAGCGGTATTGTCTATTATTGTCATAGAATATGGTCTTTGGACAGCGTCCTGCTTTTGGGTGAGCGACACCCTTACAAATCCATATTTCTGGTTTGATTTTCTGCTGTCGGCATCGCTGTTTATTTTGCTGCCCGCTACGCGAAAGGCGGTGGAGGCATGACTTATATTGAAAATGTTTTTGTATGCATAGCTGCCCCTCTTCTGGTTGCGATGTTTTGCGTGGGCAAAAAGCACTTCCGAGTTTTCCTTTTTTTCATAGGCGGCATGAGTATGTGTCTGCTTTCCGCTTATCTCAACACCTTTTTCGCGGGATATTACAATGCAGATTTGCAAGATGCCACCACGCAGATTGCTCCGGTTATAGAAGAAATTATGAAACTGCTGCCGATACTTTTTTATCTGCTGATCTTTGAGCCAAAACCCAAAGAGGTTTTTGCCGCCATGCTGATTGTTGCCGCAGGCTTCGCCACCTTTGAAAACACCTGCTATCTCATACAAAACGGTGCGGCAGAGCTTTCATTTTTATTGATACGCGGCTTTGGAACGGGAGCAATGCACATCATCTGCGGCGCCATTGTCGGCTCCGGTATGGTGTATGTGTGGCAGCGCAGTTGGCTTAAAATGGCGGGCACCTTTGGGCTTTTATGTGCAGCCATCACCTTCCATGCGGCTTATAACCTATTAATTGCCTATGGCGGGTCTGTGCAATTTATTGCGTTCGCTCTGCCCCTTCTTACATTAGTAATCGGCAGGATTTTAGGCAAGCTATTAAAACACCTGCCGCAACAACCGAATTAACCGGAAATTCTTTTCGCTGCCGAAAGGCAGCTTTTTTTATGGAAAATAAAATATTTTTGATTTCAGGTGCGTAGTTTTTCGGTTTTATGTATTTATATAAGTGAGAGGACTTTTCGATAATTTCTAGGAGAGGGGATAAACAAAATGTATACGACCGCAGAACGCTTGAACGATGTCAAAACACTGCTAAAGCGATATCGCCGCAAAAGAGAAACCCGTATACAGGCCAGTCTTTCTGTTCTTTGTGTCCTGTTGTCGTTTTCACTGTTGAAAGCAATTGGATCGTTATCAGGCGGTGAACATGGCGGCGAAATATCGGGAATGATGGGTGCAATCATGTTGTATGAAAATGTCGGCAGTTATATATTGGTGGGAATCATCAGTTTCATGGCGGCAGTTGCAATTACATTACTTTGTATTCGTTACCGGAAATAATAAAAAAACAAACAATATGAGGAGGATTTAAAGAATGAAAAAGCGATTTATGAGTGTGCTTCTGATCGTTTGTATGCTGTTCACAATGATACCTGCCGGTTTTATAACAATGGCGGCAGGAAGTGACATTCTTTATGGTGACGCGAACGATAGCGGCAAAGTAGAGTTAGAGGATATACTTCTGATTGAGCGATACATAAGCGGCGAAGAGGTTTCAATCAATCTGAAAAACGCGGATGTCAATGGCGACGGCGTTGTTGACAAAATTGATTCCGAGCTTATCAGAGAATATCTTGTAGGCAATCTAAGCAGTTTAACACCCGTATTGCATACCATTGGTTTTAATACCGATGGCGCGGACCCAATCCCACCCATTCAGGCAGGAGAAGGATACCCCTTTAGGGGGGAGATGCCGACACCCAACAAAGACGGGCATTTCTTTGTTGGATGGGTTTTGGCGGACGGTAACACATATTTCCAAAACGACCATGTGATAGAATCTGATTTTGTGCTTACTGCCGTTTATGAACAGATGGCCGTCATGCAGACGCTAAACATTACATCCTTTAGCTTGTCCGACCAGCTTCCCTCTGTAGGATTTGATGTTACCGGGGATTTTGATAGTGCCGCAAAGGTTAAGGCAAACCTCATTCTTGTAACAAAAGACGGTTCTGACCCTGTCAAAATTGAGGTTTTAGACAACGGTTTAAACTATACAGTCTTTGCACCGGAAGGATTTAAACCGGGTGCTACCTATGAATTAACCCTTGGAGATGGGCTTACATTTGTTGATAAAGAAGAAATGATTCGCACCTGTTATTTTATTATCGCAAAGGATGAAGCAGATAACCTGCAACACAACAACAAGGTTATATTTATCAAGGATACAGAGGAAATGAAATATACGGTGGGCGGCACCGTATATGATGTTCTTGCAGCTACATTGCTGGGCAATGGCGAAGGAGCAGAACACATTGCGGGAACATTCACGATGTCGGGGGGAAGCCTTGCGGTAGGCAATATTGTCTGTATTTACGAAAATATTCATCCCAACGACCGCGATTATACAAACGACGCCAATCACGCCTATGACAATGATGCTATCGCCTATATCCGAATTACATCGGTAAACGGAAACGTCTACGGATTTGAAAGTCTTAATGAAGACGATATAAAAGACGTTCTTCTATTGCCGGACACCATTGTATACAAAGTGGATACACTGCCCACTGCAAACGGCAGTGTCAATAAGCAGGATTATGATACGGCAGCCCGCGCTGCCCTTGGGCAAACCACGGCACCGGCGTTTGATATCGGCGATATTCTGGTTTTCTATACCGGAAGTTTTGATGCGGTTATCAGCAGCAACTATTCTGATGTTGTATACGGTCAAATCACAAGCGTATCGGGAAACCAAGTATCTTATAAGATTGTTACAAAAGAAGCCATTGAAAATCTAACGGGAATGTTTGTATATCAGCAGATTGACGGTCAAAGAATTGTCGATGAATTGACTGCAAAAGAAAAAGGTCAAATGCTTGAAAGCATCCGGGAACAAACCCTAAACAGCGGCTTTATCGAACAGGCGGGGGACTATATGATTAAGTCTGCTTTGGCAACCGAAGCTCTTCAAAGCAGGCTAAGGTCAAATTCTGCAAGCGATGGTGACATAGAAGACTTGATGAACACACCGAACCTCATGTTTGCCGCAACATCATCATCGAGCGGAAAACCTAAGCTTACCGTCGAGGGCGTGTCGGTAACCCCCACATTTATATATGCCAAGCGTTTCAATGGAGGCATAGGAATTAAATTGGAAGTATGTCTTACACTTTCAATTGATACGATGGTTACCCCTACTACAAAAAGCTCCCTTAAAATTGAACTGTCCGCTGCTTTCGAGGAGGAAATAGCGGTTGGCTTTAAAGTGGATGTCGATGATAAATGGGATGGAATAATTCTTGAGGAATTGGATGTTACCGTTTCGGTAGATATACAAAACTACACCTCTGTTTCGGTTGGCGCAAAAATTTATACTGTCGGTGAAACAGAAAAACAAAAATGGGAGGCACTTTCCGATAATTATATTGGTTCCAAGGCAAGTCCTAAGACAAGGGATATGATAAGACAGATTGATAAGCTTGCAAACAAGTTGGATGTACTGATGAAAACCGGGGAACCGGATGAAGAAGGCATTCTTGACAAGATAAAAGCCCTTAAAAACCAGTTGCCCAAGGTGGAAGTAGGCGGGGTGGAATACTCCGTCGATCAACTGGAAGCGGCTCTGGGAGCAAAAGACATCAGCTCTTCCTTTAATGAAGTTTTCAGCGCCAAAACCAAGCCTGAGGCAAAAGTTGGATTAGAACAGCTTATGAACCGCTACACAGAGATGATTAATCAGGAGAGCCAATGGGTAGAGGTTTTCAATAAGGAGCTTTTTGAAAAAGAATTTCATATTAAAATCATTGCTATAAAAATAAGCCTTAATTTTATTGTCCGCGCGCATGTTAATATCGCCCTTGGCGCCGATATAGAATACGAGGTCGGTAAACGCTATACTTTCTGGATTCATGTTTTTGAAAAAGAGGCAGGCTCCAGCGAGATTGATTTGCTCGATGAAAGATTTGGCTTTCAATTCTATGTCATGGGTACCTTAGGACTTAAGGTCGGTATTAAAGCCGAACTTGCCGTTGGTATCATCAGCACAAAGATTGCCAGTGTCGGTGCCAATGTTGAGTTTGGTCCTTATGTAAAGCTATATGGTTATTTCGTCTATATTTATCAAAAGCTCAGACCGGCAAACACCCAGAGTTGGAATGTATCGGAGGAGATGTTAGGCGCTTTATATATTGACTTCGGATTATACATCACTGTGAACTTCAAGGCGCAAGCCTTTGATGATAAGTTTGTGTATGAACCCACTTTGTTTGATGGGGAATTTCCGCTGCTTACAGTAGGGACACGGCAAAACGTATATGATTTTTCCTTCCACCCCGACAAAAAGGATATTTTGTACATAGATGATGAAGACGCCGATAGTTCCACCGGCATCACCATGTCCCTGCCACAGGTTTATCGAGGTATGCAGACAATTGATTTGGTGACAGGGCAAAAAACACAGAAAACCTATTCTTTCGACAATTATCATGTTACATTTAATGACTCCCGCTTTTCTATAAACAATAAGGGGGTGATTAATGTTCATGTTCCGTCTACCGGTGTCAGATACATACAAGCAGAAATGCGTATTGTTTGGAAGGTGGATAAACTGGCGTTCAGTAAGTTTGATACGGACATTACCGTGCCTGTTATTTGGACAAATATGACCACAACCGAACGGAGCGAGAAATTTAATGTGAGTGTCGCTGTGGGCAACCTTGAGGAGGGCTATCAAACGGTATGGAACGACCGCTACTCTCGGCTTGATGTCTTTGATTTGCCGACAGAGCAAGAGATTCTTGAGAGGATTCTTTATCCATTGTATGATGATAACGACAAGAATTTAAGATATGGAGAGGTTATCGGATACAATGACCAATCAACAGGGCTAAGTATAACCTCTGACCGGGTGTTTTTATTCGATATCTCACCTAAAACATACAACATTACTGTTAAAGATGT
>JAQUHC010000114.1 GCA_028683785.1 Oscillospiraceae bacterium | reverse complement strand
AATAAATCTTCATTATCTTCAATACCACAGCTGGAACATGATTGCAGACAGGCTGCAAATCGAAAGGCGGTATGCTTTGCAGGTGCATATACAGGCAATAGAACGGTTGTCCGAGCAATTCCAAGCTCCGATGTTTTTACAAAAAAGAACGGTCAGTTAGATAATATCCGGTTCCTGTTCTTTTTCATCCCTGATGGTGGAAAGCTCTGCACATATAGCGCGGGCGGTACTGTGATCCTCAAACACATGGCGGTATTGATGGATTTTAACCTTTTGTATTCGCAAATCGGTGCGTGCCGTCCGCACGGCAATCTGTTTGACTGTTTTAATTTTATCCTCCCAGCCGAATAAATATACAGTCTGTGCGCCCTGAGTCAGAGAGTTGCGCACCTTTTCCACATAGGCATCCCGCCCGTGTTTGAATATGAAAGAGCTGTTGGCAATCAGACCGAATGAGATATGAATGTAGTTCCCGTTGAATTTTAGCTTTTTATGTTTTTCCGAGCAGAAGTCAACAAGATAACGCAAAAACAATTTGGCTTCTTTTTCAAAATCCTCGATAAAATACCGTCCGTCATAACGGCGTAGGGATTTTGACAGCTCATTAAGGAAAACCGGCAGATATAATCCGTTATAGTCAATTTTCCGAAGACGCTCAAAGTGGTTTAAAAAACTGTCATCATTTTCAAGAAGTTCGTTTAGGAAGGTTTTTTCAAAATAAGTAAGACTTTCGAAATATGCTTGCGACAGCACCTTGCCGACGGTGCAAAGGTCAATAGCCTGTATCAGCGGTTCATCCCTAAAATGCCGCTTTACATTGCGTATCAAGCCCTGACGCACATATTCGGTAATTGCCAGAACAAAGGATTTGTTTATATCGTCATCGTCACTTATTTTGACAATAATCTGACCGCTTTTTAAAAAACTATCAACCTTTTCGCTTTTTACCCATTTTATTTTAACGCGATAGGGCAGAATATCACTGTCTATGCTTCCGATTGACTTTGTTGCATGCAAAATCTGGTTGCTGAGTCGGGTGGAGGTATAGCGTTTGAATGTAAAAGTGCTGAGATTACGGAATAACGCCCAAAAACGCTCAACCGATGTAAGGAGTCTGTCACCAAAAAACAGTACAAGGATGAGCATGATGGCGACAATGCCCCATCCGCCGTATGAAATCAAAAAGTCGGCAATCGCTCCCATTAGCTTATCCACAATCGTCCTCCTCGCTTTCCAAGTCGATCAGCGCGTTACAGCACGCCGGGTTTCCGCAGCAAAAGCAAACAGAGTTTTCAAACGGAAATACTGCCGAAATTGTCTTTTCCGTAATAATGTCGCGGCAAAATAAACACATTTCCTTATTGTCGCGAACCGAATTGTAAATGCCCAATGATTTTAACAGCCCCTCCAAATCGCTTTGGTGCACAGCTTTGAGCCGGTTATCTGCCAATAAAAATCCCTCCCCCGTTTGTACATTATACAAATATTTTTTGTGTTTAATGACAGAAATAAAAAACCGATGTTCGGTGGGGCAAATGAATTAAGGTCACCTCTAAAAACCCCTTCCGGCGTATTCCGGCATAATTTCCGCCGGACGGCGTCAAGCCTCCTTGTCCGACAAAAATTCAGCTCGGAATCCGTTCAAAACGGGTTATTAGAGGTAACCTTAAACGAATTTTGGGATATTGCAGAAACAAAACGGTCAAGACCGTTCCCTACATTATCCGTCGTAATTGGATTTAGTATGAATTATACTTTTAAGGTAATACATCTTCCCCTTTCATGTTAATTCTGGTAAAATGCTTTTAGAGTCATCGCGGCGGGAGATAGAGGTTTGAAAACGGAATTTCAAATCTTCTCAAAAAGGATGGTCATAATTTTGGAAAATGTAATGGGGCGGATACATTCGGTTGAAAGCTTCGGAACATTGGACGGGCCGGGGATACGATATGTTTTATTTTTGCAGGGGTGCCCTCTGCGCTGTGTCTATTGCCATAATCCCGATTCCTGGTGCGCAATGGGCGGGCAGGAGATAGGTTCGGTTGATGTTGTCCGGGACATTCTCAGATACAAGAATTTTATTAAGAATGGCTGGGTAACCCTCTCGGGCGGGGAACCGCTTATGCAACCGGATTTTACAGCCTCTATTATCGAGGGGTGCCACAGGCATAATCTTCATACAGCAATAGACACATCCGGAGCGGTTTCTCTTTTGCTCTGCCGCAAGGCGGTGGAAACAGCGGATTTGCTGCTGCTTGATATCAAGGCTGCCGATGATAAGCTGTTTATGAAGATAACCGGACACAGCATCAATAACACGCTGGAAATTCTTGCAGAACGGGAGCGTTTAGGCAAGCCTGTATGGATAAGGCATGTGCTGGTTCCGGAGTTGACCCTTGACGATAAGCAGCTTCACGCCTTGGGTGAGATGCTGCGGCATTATTCCTGTATTGAAAGGCTGGAGTTGTTGCCCTTTCATAAAATGGGTGAATTCAAATGGGATGAAATGAAACAGCCGTATACATTAAGGGAAATACAACCACCCCAGCCCGCACAGGTGGAACACGCCCGGGCATTGCTAAGGGGATTTGGGCTTCCTGTGAAATAATTATTGATAATAAATAACGGGGCTGTCGCATATTTTTCGTTATGCGTCAGCCTCGCTTTTATCATGTAATACTAATCTCAATTATAAAAGCCGATAAAATGGAGTGATGCGTTCCTAATACTAATTTAATTTAAATTAGTATTAGGAAGAACGCGTTCTGAACGATAATTTTATCGTCGCTTTTATTTGAGATTAGTATTATTAATATTATCATATAAAAATGGTCCGGTATAATGCAATATGGTGTAATGCCAAACCATTTTCACGCGATTGTTATTGTTGAACGGGCGGATAATAGAATCCGCAGAAAACGGGCGGATATAGAATCCGCCCCTACGATGTGAACATATCAAAATGGTAATGTAAATAATTATTCCATTACAATGTGTGCAAATAATCATAAAATTTTAGTATTATAATGCCGCTGTAACCGCGTCTCCCATTTCGACCGTGCCAATCTTTTTACAGCCGTCGGTATAAATGTCGGGGGTGCGAAGACCGTTTTCCAGCACCTTTTCAACAGCCGCTTCAATAGTATCGGCGGCGGCAATCTCATCAAAGGAATAACGAAGCATCATGGAAACCGAGAGAATTGTTGCCAGCGGATTGGCGATATTCTTTCCGGCGATATCGGGCGCAGAGCCGTGTATGGGTTCATATAAACCCAGCTTTCCGTTTCCCAGGGAGGCAGATGCCAGCATACCGATTGAGCCGGCAACCTGTGAAGCCTCATCGGACAGGATATCCCCGAAAATATTTGATGCCAGAATTACATCAAACTGCTTGGGGTTACGCACCAGCTGCATTGCGGCATTGTCGATGTAAAGATGGGAAAGCTGAACATCGGGATAATCGGCCGCAACCCTCAATACCGTTTCACGCCACAAGCGGGAGGACTCCAAAACATTTGCCTTATCGACATTGCACAGCTTGCCGCCGCGCTTGCGTGCCGATTCAAAAGCCACCCGTGCAATACGCTCCACCTCGGTGGTTGTGTAATATTCGGTATCATAAGCGGCTTCCACCCCGTCAACCGTCTCCCTGCCGCGTTTGCCGAAATAGATGCCGCCTGTAAGCTCCCGCACCACCATGATATCCATGCTGTCCCCAATTATATCAGGGCGCAGCGGACAGGCTCCCTTTAGGGGACCGTAAATTTTAGCGGGGCGCAGATTGGCGAAAAGCTTCAGAGCGCCGCGAATACCCAAAAGACCTGCTTCGGGACGAAGGTTGCCGGGCAGGTTATCCCATTTCCAGCCGCCGACAGCCCCTAGAAGCACGGCATCCGAGGCCAGGCATTTGTCTATTGTTTCCTGAGGCAGGGGTACACCGGTTTCGTCAATGGCGCAGCCCCCCATCAGAGCTTCGGTATATTGAGGGGTAAAGTCGAACCGTTTACCCGCCTTATCCAATACCTTTATGGCTTGTGCTACGATTTCCGGACCGATTCCATCGCCCCGCAATAATGTGATTTTGAATGTGTTCATTGATATATTCCCTTCTTATCCGCCCGCATGGCGGTTGATTTTTTTAAAGACTCCTATTTATCGCGCAAAGAACGCCTTGGATGGATGCCATGTTGATATTATTCTCAATCCCGACACCGAAAACCGTTTTGCCGTCAGGGCTTTTAAGCGCGATATAGGCGATTGCCTTTGAGTCCGAGCCCGAGGATATCGCATGCTCATGATAGGTCAAGAAATCGTAATCTGTCAACCCTACTTTTTTTACTGCCTGGAAAAACGCATCAATAGGCCCGTTCCCGATACCGTGGATATCCATAGAGCTTCCGTTGTATCCCAAGGTTCCGTGGAAATGCACCTCGGAGGAATCCGTGCCCGACTTTTCAAGTATGCTGTGCCCGATAAGACGATATTTCCCATCGATATCAAGGTAGTTTCTGCGGAAAACATTAAATAATTCCTCTGCCGAAAGCTCACTCCCGACTTTATCGCATTCCGCCTTGACAAGGGCTCCGAATTCGGGATGCATTTCTTTGGGCAGGTTATACCCGAAATTGTTCTGCATTATAAACGCCGCGCCGCCCTTGCCCGATTGTGAATTAATGCGGATAATAGGCTCATACTGGCGGCCTACATCGGCAGGGTCGATGGGCAGATAGGGTATTTCCCAAAGTTCGCCGTCGGCTTCCTTCATATATCTGACGCCCTTGTTTATCGCATCCTGATGTGAGCCCGAAAAAGCGGTGAAAACCAGATCGCCAACATACGGATGGCGTTCATGTATCTGCATTTTGGTGCATTCCTCAAACATGTTACGCAATGCCGGAAGATTACTGAAATCAAGGCAGGGGTCAATCCCTTGGGTGTACATATTAAGCCCCATGGTGACGATATCAAGGTTGCCGGTGCGCTCTCCGTTGCCGAAAAGTGTCCCTTCAACCCTTTGGGCGCCCGCCAACAGAGCAAGCTCCGCTGCCGCCACTCCGGTTCCTCGGTCGTTATGAGGATGAACGCTTATTATTGCACCCTCCCGATTGGGAAGATTGCGGATAAAATATTCCACCTGATCTGCATAGTCGTTGGGGGTGGACAGCTCCACAGTGCTGGGCAGGTTGAGAATAATCGGATTTTCAGGGGAAGCACCCAGCTCACGCATAACCGCAGTACAGATTTCCACAGCATTATCCATTTCGGTTCCGGTAAAGCTCTCGGGGGAATACTCGATGCGGATGCGTGTATCCCCGTCGTAGGCTCCAACCAGCTTTTTTATCAGGCGCGCACCCTCAACGGCAATTTGTATTATTCCCTGCATATCCTTTTTGAACACCACCTTGCGCTGCAGGGTAGAGGTGGAATTATAAAAATGTATGATTACATTTTTGGCACCGCGGATTGCATCAAAGGTTTTGCGTATTAAATGCTCCCGCGCTTGCACCAACACCTGAATGGTGACATCGTCAGGAATGTGTCCGCCCTCGATAAGCTCGCGGCAGATTTCATATTCGGTCTCGGAGGCTGAGGGGAAACCCACCTCAATCTCCTTGAACCCAATATCGCAAAGGGCTTTAAAATATTTAAGCTTTTCCTCCAAATTCATCGGGTCCACCAGCGCCTGATTGCCGTCCCGCAGGTCGACACTGCACCAGACGGGTGCTTTTTCAATCGTGCGGTCAGGCCATTTTCGGTCGGTCAGATTTATCCGGGGGAAGGGGGTGTACTTTTTATAAACGGATTTCATTTGATACTCTCCTTTAAAATTAAAAAAGCACCCATCCCGAAAGGGACGAGTGCATTAAATGCATCGTGGTACCACCCTAATTTAAGCGCGAACGCGCTCCTTAAAAACCTCGTATTCTGAAAGAACATTAAGGTTTCGGCTTGTAACGCCGCCATGCGTCCCGCCTTCATTAATTCGGACGGGCAACTCCGGGATGAGCTATCCACACAGGCTCCGACACCGACTTACACCACCCGCCGGCTCTCTTGGCACGAAACGCCCATGTCTTATTCCCTTCACAGTCTTTGAAAGCATTATATGCAAAGAAATTAAAATTGTCAAGAGGGGATGAAAAAAGCGCATTTATTAATCTTCTTCTGCCTTAGGCTCCCTCTGACGAGGGAGCTGTCGCCCGCAGGCGACTGAGGGAGAGACCACGCACAAATCGATTGAAAACATCAATCATCCAATCACCAAAAAACCCGAGGAAAGCATACCTATCACAATCCTGCTGTTTCGTCCCGGATTGTGCTATTCTCTCCCACCACCGCTTTGCGGTCCCCCTCCCTCGTCAGAGGGAGGCTTAAGACCGTTTTAATGGAAATTATATATACTGCCCTTTGGCTCCCTCTGACGAGGGAGCTGTCGCCCGCAGGCGACTGAGGGAGAGACCGCGCACAAATTGATTGAAAGCATGAATCATCCAATCACCAAAAAACCCAAGGCTAGCACACCCATTATAATCTTACCGTTTCGTCCCGGATTGTGCTATTCTCTCCCACCACCGCTTCGCTGTCCCCCTCCCTCGTCAGAGGGAGGCTTAGGGAGCGCTTTAATAGAAACTATATATACAGCTATCCTTCGGCAAGGGCTCTGCCCTTGCCGTCTTTCTAAGGAAAAAAGAAATGGCCGTTTTGGTTGTGGATATCAAAAATAAAAAACAATTAAAACATCCCTAAAACCCCTGAAATTACCACATTAAAAAAAGAGAAAAAAGGTGTTGACAAAAGGGATATGTGATGGTATTATAGCTAAGCGCTCTTGGGACCGGCAAGAAAAAAGCGGTCGAAAAAGAGGGTATGAGCCGACCAAAAAGCATTAGATACTGGGTTTTGG
>JAQUHC010000113.1 GCA_028683785.1 Oscillospiraceae bacterium | reverse complement strand
GGATTCGGGTAAATATGACGGATTTCGTCCGCAATATGAGCTTGATTTTTCTGCTCCGCATCTGGTGCGGGATAATAACAAATGTATTCTCTGCCGCCGTTGTGTTGCCGCCTGCAATAAGCAGCTTGTATCGGTTATCGGCGCAAACGACCGAGGCATTGATACACATATCGGCACCCCCTTTGAAAAACAGCTTGATAATGTACCCTGCGTTTCCTGCGGTCAATGCACCGTCGTCTGTCCCACTGGAGCTCTTACGGAAAAAGACGATTCGGATAAGGTTTGGAAAGCGTTGTACGATCCCACAAAGCATGTTGTTGTGCAGACTGCACCCTCTATTCGCGCAACATTGGGCGAATGTTTTGATATGCCGATAGGTACCAATGTCGAGGGCAAAATGGTTGCCGCACTCCGCAGAATGGGTTTTGACAGGGTATTCGATACCAATTTCAGCGCCGATATGACCATTGTTGAGGAAGCAACCGAGTTCATCGACCGTGTCCAAAACGGCGGAACACTGCCACTCATTACTTCCTGCTCGCCAGGTTGGGTTAAGTTTGCAGAGTTTTATTATCCGGATCAGTTGGGGCATCTTTCATCCTGCAAGTCACCCCAGCAGATGATGGGAGCCATAATCAAAACGTATTACGCACAAAAGAACAATATAGATCCAAAGGATATTGTAACCGTTTCAATAATGCCCTGCACAGCCAAAAAATTCGAAGTCGGCCGTGAAAATCAGAATGCAGCAGGGGTAGCGGATGTAGATATTGCTCTTACCACCCGCGAGCTGGGTCGCATGATTAAACGCGCAGGTATTGATTTTGTAAACCTGCCGGATGAAGAATTCGATAGCCCGTTATCTTTTGATACCGGTGCCGCGGTTATATTCGGCGCAACCGGCGGGGTTATGGAGGCTGCATTGCGTACGGCAAACGATCTGCTTACCGGAAAAGACAACGAAGCAATCGAGTTTAAAGAAATTCGCGGAACCGACGGTATCAAAGAAGCAATATATAATATCGCAGGTATTGATGTTAAGGTCGCGGTTGTCAGTGGGATTGAAAACGCGAACTATGTAATGAGCAAAATCAAGGACGGAACTGCCGATTGGCATTTTGTCGAGGTTATGTGCTGCCCCGGCGGTTGTGTAAACGGCGGCGGCCAGCCCCTTCAGCCCGCATCGGTTCGAAATTTTACCGACCTGGTATCCACCAGATCAAAAGCGCTTTACGATCAGGATTCCGCCATGTCAGTGCGAAAATCGCATAAATCACCCTTGGTAAATAAAATATATGAGGAATTCTTCGGTAAGTACGGGAGCCACAAAGCACATGAAATTCTGCACACCGAGTATACAGGTCGCAAAAAATATCGTTGATTTTGTTTTAAAGCAGGGGCTGCATTTCGGTAGCTCCTGCTTTTTTTATCTAAAAAATAAATAATCCTGAATACATCATTGAAATGCTTCAAAATGGATGGTATAATTTTTTCTAATACTTATCTCAAAAAAATATGCTTTATCGCATAATATTTCAAAGAATGTTTACAAATTATTAAGGTTGTTCATATACAATTAGATGGATATCGTATAGTATTAATCTTAAGGCAATAAAAGAGATAAGCATAAGCAAAAGAACTACATTTCAGGAGGGAATGCTAAATAATGATTGAGGTACAAAACCTGACCAAGCGATATGGAAGCCATGTGGCGGTAAATAATATCAGCTTTAAGGTTGAGGAAGGTGAAATTCTGGGCTTTCTAGGTCCGAACGGCGCGGGTAAAACCACCACCATGAATATTCTTACCGGCTATTTATCTGCCAGCAGCGGTGTAGCAAAAATCAATGATTTTGACGTGTTGGAGCAGCCTAACCAAGCGAAGATGAATATTGGTTATCTGCCTGAACAGCCGCCGCTATATCTCGATATGACCGTGCGTGAATATCTTGACTTTATGTTTGATTTAAAAAAGTGCAAGCTTTCGCGCCAAAAGCATATTGCAGAAATATGCAGGCTTGTAAAAATCGAAACGGTATACGGACGGCTTATAAAAAATCTTTCCAAGGGTTATCGTCAGCGTGTCGGTTTGGCACAAGCACTTATTGGTAATCCTCCTGTTTTAATTATGGACGAGCCCACCGTAGGGCTTGACCCGAAACAGATCATTGAGATTAGATCCTTAATAAAGAGTTTGGGCAAGAATCATACCGTAATACTTTCCTCTCATATTCTTCAGGAAATCGAGGCTGTATGCGATCGAATTATCATAATAAACAACGGGGTTCTGATTGCAGACGATACGGCATCAAATCTCGCCAAGAAAAATTCAAGCGACCGGCGTTTGATTCTTCGCGTAGCCGGCGAGGAGGATGAGGTGTTTACCGTTCTTAACCGTGTTCCGGGCGCGAAAAATGTAACATCTCACGGTGAGAAGGAATCCGGTGTTTTTGAATTTTCAATAGAGCCTGATGAAGATATCGATATACGCCGAGAGGTTTCGGCACGAATATCCGCTCGCAACTGGGCTATAATGGGTATGCAGTCGATGGAAATGACCCTTGAAGAAGTATTTATTGCCCTTACCCGTGAGCAATATGTTAATGTAAAACCTAAAAAAGGAGGCCGTTCAAAATGAGCGCAATATTCAGACGTGAATTTAAAGCTTTTTTCACATCCCCTGTCGGCTTTGTCGTTGTAGCAATAGTGTTTTTATTTACCGGCTTCTTTTTTACTACCTTTAATATTTATAATCTGAGTCCGGATTTATCCTATGTTTTTAGTTCGCTCTTTCCGGTAACCCTGATCATATTACCGCTATTAACCATGCGCTTATTCAGTGATGAAAAACGCATGAAAACCGATCAAGTGCTGCTCACCTCACCCGTCAGCATCGGCGGCATTATATTGGGCAAGTTTTTTGCAGCATTTCTTGCTTTCGCGCTGTCCCTGATATTGATGATTGTTTTCGCCATGATAATCGCTTTTCAGGTTACTCCTGATTGGGCTGTCATTATAGGCAACTATCTTGGTATCCTGCTTGTCGGAGGGCTTGTTATTTCGATAGGTCTGCTCATTTCCAGCGTTACCGAAAGTCAGTTGATAGCAGCAATCGGGACCCTGGCAATATCTTTTATTTTGCTACTGGTCGACGGGCTTGCTGCCATGTTGAATGTTCCGTTTCTTATTACGATTGTCGATTTCTTATCGGTATCCCAGCGGTACAGTTCATTTACAAGCGGGTTAATAGCTTATGATGATATCATTTTTTTTCTGAGCATGCAGGCGCTGTTCCTGTTCCTAACCGCCCGTGTGTTGGATAAAAAAAGGTGGAGCTGATATTAATCAGCAGATGGAAAGGAGCATAAGTTTGAAAAATAAATTTTTCAAACGGGGAGTTTTGTCCTTTTGCGCCAAAAGCGAGGTGCAAATTTGGCACAGACGAACCGGCCAAAACATCCCAGTCACTGCGAAAGGATGGTCATAAGAATGAAAAAAGATAACATTCCGCAAGGCGATGAACTTCGCCAAGAGGAGATAAATACACCCGACGAAACTGATGTAAATACAGAGGATGTTCAAGAAGCAGAGGTCGAGCAGGATGATACCGATAAATCAGACGAGACCAAGGTATTATCCGAAATATCGATTGATGCCGACGAGGACATTTCCGAAGAAGAGGAAAAGCCAAAAAAGAAAAGGGTGCGTGGTGACACCCGGAAACTGCGTTATGGGGGCATGGCGACTGCATTGACCGCCGTCGTGGTTGCAGCCGTGGTTCTTGTAAATATAGTTGTGGGAATACTAAATGACAGATTTCCTATTACCTTTGATTTGACCAAGGATAAGCTGTATACCCTTTCGGATGACAGCCGTGATGTAGCCAAATCCATAAAAAAAGATACCAAAATAATAGTGTTTGCACAGGAGTCTGTTTTTTCTTCGCCAAGCGGAGATGAATATACCAACATCGTATTAAAGCAATTCAGCGAAGTGATTAAGCAGTATGATTCATTATCCGGCGGAAAAGTTAAGATAGAATTTGTTGACCTGATAAGCAATCCGACACTAAAAACAAGATACAGTAAATATGAGGCTACAACCGGCGATATATTGTTCGTGTGCGGAGAACGCTGGCAAAAATCTAATGTGACGAATCTGTATACCTATGATCAGCAGCAATCGATGTATACCGGAGAGGTTGTTGGTTTTGCTTCCGAGGTCGAATCTGTGCTTTCGTCAAATCTTCTTATGGTTACAAGCGATTTCACCCCTCTTGTTACGGTCCTAACAGGGCATGATGAGGCAGACGAAGCATTATCAGGAATTGAATCGGTTTTAAAAAGCAATAACTATGAAATTGAGTATCTGGATATTACAACAGCGGCAAAGTTTAACGAAAAATCCACTCTTGCATTGATTGCAGCCCCGAAAACCGATTACAGTGCTGACGAAATTGATAAAATAAGTAACTGGCTGAGAAACGACGGAAAATACAATCGTCATTTAGCGGTAGTGGTAAATTTTGAAGCAAGCTGCCCGAATTTGTATGAATTCCTTGATGTCAATTACGGACTTAGGGTAACCGATAGGCTTATATTTGAAACGGATGACAGCAGAATGTATATCAATCCGTTTGACAACTTCAACGGGTCACCTTTCGGCGACATAGAATCCGGTGATTTTACCGAAGATATTGCAGGTAAGCGGGCGATTATGCCGTATACACTTCAAATTATTGCACAAAAAGAAAGTGTTGAAAACAAGTCGGTTGTTAAGGTCGTCACCTTCCCCGAATCGTCAAAGCTGTTAAAAATGGCGGATGTTATTGCAATTTCTAAGGATGAAAAAGCCGAAGAACCGGTGCCGATTGATGCCGATGAGTATCCCGTTACCGGCATGGCATATGCGAACAAAATCGGTTATGATACAGATAATAATCAATACCGAACCAATGTATTGGTCTGCGGAAGTATGTTTGCCTTCATAAGAGATAATTTAGCCATAACATCCTCTGAAAATGAGCGGCTCCTGCTCTGTCTTATGAACGGATTTACGGAAAATAAGGTCGCGGTGACAATATCCAATAAACCGCTTGAGAAAACCAAGCTTGAATTCACGGCAGGTCAGGCTAATGCTTTCTTTGTAATCTTTGTATTTGCTATTCCTGCACTTATCCTGATATTTGGTATTGTTGTATTCATACGGAGGCGTCGTCTATGAAAAAACAGGCTCGCACGCTGATTATCATTACAACTGCCGTGTTGGTGTTGGTCGCTTTGCTGCTCGGCCTGCTGTTCCTGCTGCCGGAGGATGACGATGAAACAAGCAGCACCTCCAACACCGAAGCCAGCGACCCCTCAATAAACCTTATCAGCAAAGATACCGTTGATAAGCCTGTAAAAAAGGTGGTTATCAAGAACGACAAAGAGGAATTTACCATCGCCAGGAACGATGAAAAGCAGCTGGTTGTTGTGGGGTATGAGGATCTGCCGATAAACACAACGGATATTGATTCGCTTGCAAGCAGTCTTGCAAATTTGACAGCCATTCGCAAGGTGAGCGATGATTCCTTAAAAAAAGCGGATTTTGGGCTGGATAAGCCGCGGGCAACGGCGACCGTCACCTACCACGATGATTCGGTTATTTCAATCGAATTGGGAGATGAAGCCGCCGGTGATTCCGGAAGTTATCTCCGCCTCGGAGATGACGATGCGATTTATCTCATTGATACAATGTTTGCATTAAAATTGATGCAGCAGTCTGTTGTGTATATCGGATCCGATTTAATCGTAGCGCCCGAGGTAAAAAAAGATGATCAAAGCGGACAAGCCGTCATGAGAAGCATGAAGCTTTCAGGCAGCTTTCGAGCAGGCAATCCGCTTTCATTTGCTTTATATGAAAATCCGGAGGATACTCCGATTGGAAGCAGCGGATATTTTATAAAAACCCCTAAAATCAAAGGAACCAATGAAACTGTAACATCAATAGCGCAGTCGTCTACCTCGCTTTCTGCGACTCAGGCATTTGTCGCTCATCCGACTTCTGCCCAGTTAAAGCAATATGGTTTGGATAAGCCTTATTCAATATGTGAGCTGACAATTGCGGTTCAGACAACGGCTGCTGCGGATGATGATGAAACGGTTACTAAATATTACGGAACAGGCAATCATATAATTAAGCTCGGTAAAAAAGATAAAGACGGCAACTATTACACAATGGTTGATAATTATAATGCAATCTATCTTGTGTCGGAAACATCTGTACCATGGGCAGAGCTGCGGTATGAGGATATCGTGGAAAGGACTCTTTTCATGATAAATATAGCCGAAGTTAAGTCGATTTCCATTGAGGCGAATAACAAGAAAACCACTTTTGAGCTCACCCATTTTCCTGATGAAGAGGAAAGAGATAAGAATATGGTGGTTAAGGTGGACGGCAAAACTTACTCAACGCCCGAATTCCGCTCGCTTTATCAGTTGTTTTTGATGATTGTGCGTTATGGCGAAACAGATGAAAAGCCCAAGGGAGAGCCCGAGGTCATCTTCTCATTAAATCCCATAAGCAAGGAAGACAAGACTATAACGGCAAGCTTTTACAAGTATAGTCCCAGCCTTTATATCTGTAAGCTGGCGGATGGAGATATATGTACCGTCAGGGCGAGTGAGGTCAAAAAAATGATTGATGAGATGGATAATTATCTAAAAGGAAAAAGCGTAATACTAAGTTAAAGCATTAATAATAATCTAGGGAATTGCCCGTAATGCGTTCCGAAACCAAGAAATTCTTTTCGGAACAGATACGAGCTCGCTTGCGGGCGAACGGGCATTCCCTATTTTTATCGGAAAGGCAAGATTTTTGATGAAGGTATTGATGATACCGTCATGGTATCCCACACCGGGCTCACCGTTGCTTGGTACATTTTTTAAGGAGCAGGCG
>JAQUHC010000112.1 GCA_028683785.1 Oscillospiraceae bacterium | reverse complement strand
CATTTCCAAATGCCCTCTGCGAATTGTTGCCTCATTGATATCGTACAGAACCGAATTATATGATGTGTTATATTTCAGATATCCCGCGATTTCACTGACACTTTGGCAGTTGAGCATATTAATAAAATCCTTGGACTTCAAAGAGTTGCCGAACATTGCCCTCGCTTTTGCAAGTATTACATTAGCGGAAAACGGTGAAGTAAATATAACGGCAACCTTCCTTTCATTAAATTATAGATCATTTAATGCACTCTGAACGATATTTTCAACCCATTTATCGCCGTTTTCATTATACAGCCTTTCCATTTTTTCGAGCTGCGCATCATAAACAGCCTTCTTTTTATCCCACTCCTGCTCAAGGACCTTATTTTCAAGCTTCATATTGTCACGTATACTGCGGCGGGCGTTTGACAATGCTTCATGGCGAAGCCGTTCAGCCTTTTTACCTATATTCTTTTCTGATTCAATCTTTTCTCTTTGGGCTGCTTGGGTTATTTCTCGTGCCTTTTTATCCATATCAACAATGCGTCGGATCATATTCTCCAATCATTTCGCCCCCAAATAAAGTGATGAAAAAGCTGTCAAAGCTGTCACAGAACGTTTATTATCCAATATTATTCCCGAAAATGCGGGTAAATGACAATAAACAAGATATTGCAACAGCGACGTTGACATAGCAAATACTAATCTAAAATAAATATAAAGAAACATCATAATTAATGAACATATATAATAGCCCGGGATATTATATATTTATATAAATTTAATTAGTATTAACAAATTCAGTATATACCGTTTGTGCTTAATTTACAATTAGCTTCTTTGTTTAAAAATTATCATCTTTTGATATGATTTTGTTAGTTTTTAAGACTTTGCATGGGCGCGGGAATTCGTCCGCCGCGGGAAATAAAACGCGCGGGAGACCATGTATTAAGCTGCATGACCGGTCCGCCGCCCAACAGACCGCCAAATGAAAGCTCGTCGCCGACATTCTTGCCGATTGCGGGAATAAGCCGAACTGCGGTTGTTTTGGAGTTTACCATTCCGATTGCTGCTTCATCTGCAATAATTGCCGATATCACCTCGGCAGGAGTGTTGCCGGGAACATTTATCATATCCAGCCCGACAGAGCAAACGGCGGTCATTGCTTCCAGCTTTTCAATCCTGAGGCAACCTGTTCTGGCGGCGTTTATCATGCCTGCATCCTCAGTAACCGGGATGAAAGCACCGGATAATCCTCCTACATGGGAGGATGCCATGACACCGCCCTTTTTAACCGCATCGTTAAGCAGTGCAAGAGCTGCCGTCGTTCCATGTGCGCCGCAGCATTCAAGCCCGATCTCCTCAAGAATATGGGCAACCGAATCCCCGATGGCAGGGGTTGGGGCGAGGGACAGGTCAACAATACCGAAAGGCACATTGAGCCGCTTTGAAGTCTCTAATGCTACCAGCTGCCCCATGCGGGTGATTTTAAATGCTGTTTTCTTTATTATGTCGGCGACCGAGGTCAGGTCGCAGTCTCCCGCCTTGGCAAGGGCAGCCCGCACAACACCGGGGCCGGAGACACCGACGTTTATTACGCAATCGGGTTCACCTGCACCGTGAAAAGCACCTGCCATAAAGGGGTTATCCTCGGGTGCATTGCAAAAGACAACCAGCTTGGCGCAACCGATGCAGTCCCGATCGGCTGTAAGCTCTGCAGTGCGGCGGACGGTATGTCCCATCAATTTGACTGCGTCCATGTTTATTCCCGCTTTTGTGGAGCCTATATTGACAGAGGAGCAAACATGGTCGGTTACAGACATTGCTTCGGGTATGCTTTCAATCAGCTCACGGTCACCGGGCGAAAATCCTTTTTGAACCAATGCCGAATAACCCCCGATAAAATTTACGCCGCAGGCTAGAGCTGCCTTTTCAAGAGTTATTGCAATGCGGACGGGATTTTTTTCGTTGCATGATGCGACAATCATTGCAATGGGAGTAACGGAAATACGCTTGTTTATAATCGGAATTCCGTACTCCTTTTCGATATCCTCACCCGTCTTAACGAGATTTCTTGCATAACGGGTAATTTTTTCGTAAACGCGCTCACAAACCTTATCTATGTCGCTGTCGCAGCAGTCCAATAGAGATATACCCATCGTAATGGTACGGACATCAAGATGCTCGTCCTGTATCATTGTGATGGTTTCCATAATATCCTTTGTGTTGATCACAATTTCATTCCTCTCAAATCTCAGATACGGTGCATAGAATTGAAAATATCCTCATGCATGGCGCTTATGGACAACCCCATCTCGGTGCCCAGAGCGGACATTTCATCGGAAAATTCGGTAAACGGTATGTTGCTTTTTGATATATCAATAAGCATAATCATGACAAATAAATCCTGCATAACCGATTGTGTAACCTCAAGAATATTATTTTGGTGTTTTGCACATGCAGAAGAAATATTGGCAAGTATTCCTACGGTATCCTTGCCAATAACGGTAACGACAGCACGCATTATAGTCCCTCCTAAACAGGTTTAAAGTTCTGTTACCTATTTTATCATAAAACCATCAAATAGCAATAAAATTGAAAGTTATATTATAAAACAATTCCCTTTACCGCTTTTTATGATATAATATTTTCCATGCTATATTTTTTATCAATACTGATTTAAGAACAAAGGCGGTTAAACAATGTGCAAGCAATACCTGACTGACTTTCATATGCATACCGAGTATTCGCCCGATTCAGATTCAAGCATGCTCAATATGTGCAATGCGGCGGTTAAATCCGGCATGATAGAGATCGCCATTACCGACCATGTGGAGATGACTGGATTTTATTCTGACGGATTTGATAAGGCTATTGCTCTTTCTTTCGAACAAGCGGGTGAAATGCAAAAACTGTTTGAGGGAAGGCTTAAAATCGCACGCGGTATCGAGCTGGGCGAACCCTTGCACAATCTTGAAGAAACAGAATTGTTGCTTGATTCATACGAATTTGATTTTGTGCTGGGCGCCCTTCACAATCTGAAAAATGAACAAGATTTTTATTATTACGATTATTCAGATGTGGATGTCCCCGAAATGATAAATAAATATTTTACGGAATTGCTTGAAATGGTGGAGTGGGGACGGTTTCATTCACTTGCCCATTTTACCTACCCCTTCAGATATATTCCGAAAAACCTATATCCTGCCGATTACCGAATATGGCGGGATAAGATTGATGATGTTCTGCTTGCCCTTGCTGAAAAGGACATTGCGTTGGAAATCAACACCTCGGGACTAAGGAAGGATATAGGCAAAACAATTCCGGATTTGCCGATTGTCCACCGTTTTCGTGAGTTAGGTGGAGAGAGGATCACGGTAGGCTCGGATGCGCATACCCAAAAGCATGTCGGACGGAATATTGAAGATGGTTTATTGGTGGCAAAACAGGCGGGATTTGAATATGTTACGGTATTTCATAAAGGCAATCCGGAAATGATTAAAATTATTTAAGTTGTACCTTTTGTTATTTTATTTTATAATGTACTCAGTATACAAAACAATCGTAATTTTTATTTAATATAAAGGAGCGTTAAGTATGGATAAGCTGCTGAAACTTTTGGATGAGAATGCCCGCTTAACCAATTCGCAGTTGGCAGTTATGCTTGGAATAACCGAACAAGAGGCGGAAGATAAGATTTCCGAGCTGGAGCGCAGCGGGGTAATCAGAGGGTATAAATCTGTTATCGACTGGGAGAGGACCGACAGGGCATATGTTACGGCATTAATCGAGTTGAGGGTTTCTCCAAAGCGAGATCTGGGTTTTGAGGAAATAGCCGAAACAATAATGCGCTTTGACGAGGTCGAAAGCGTTTATCTTATGTCGGGTGGATATGACCTTTCCGTTATTGTAAACGGACAGACATTTAAGGATGTAGCGATGTTTGTTGCAAAGCGTTTGTCTACACTTGAGTCTGTGTTATCCACCGCAACACACTTTGTCCTGCGCAGATATAAGGACAGCGGAGTAATATTCCTGGGTGAGGAAAAGGATGAGAGAGGGGTACTGTAAACCTATGAGCTATAAGGTACGGCTGAATTCTACGCTGGAAGGTTTGAAACCTTCCGGTATTCGGCGCTTCTTTGATATAGCCTGTGAGATGGATGATGTTATCTCCCTTTCGATAGGTGAGCCGGATTTTTCGACACCGTGGCATATCAGAGAGGAAGGAATAAAGTCATTAGAAAAGGGCAAGACTTGGTATTCGCCGAATTCTGGCTTGATGAAGCTTAGAGAATGTATTGCCGACTATACAAAAAAGCATAAAGGGATAAGCTACGACCCCATCAGTGAAATTTTGGTTACGGTGGGCGGCAGTGAAGCAATAGATTTGGGGCTGAGGGCGTTGGTTTGTCCGGGGGATGAGGTGCTTATACCCGAGCCCAGCTTTGTTTGTTATTCCCCCCTTACCGAAATGGTCGGTGGGATCCCGGTACCGATTGTTACAAAGGCAGAGAAAGCATTCAGATTAACCCCTCAGGCTTTGAAAGCTGCAATTACACACAAAACTCGCCTGCTTATCATGCCTTTTCCGAATAATCCGACAGGTGCGGTTATGAGGCGGGAGCATCTTGAGGAGATTGCCGATATAATCCGGGAGACGGGAATTTTTGTCTTATCTGATGAGATATACGGAGAGCTGACATACGGACAGCAACCCCATATCAGCTTTGCTTCCATTGAAGGAATGCAGGAACGCACCATGCTTATCAGCGGTTTTTCAAAAGCGTTTGCCATGACAGGCTGGCGGCTGGGTTATGCTTGCGGGCCTAAAGACTTGATGAAACAGGTGGTCAAGCTCCATCAATATGCCCTGATGTGTGCCCCGACAACAGCTCAGTATGCGGCAATTGAAGCCTTAAAAAACGGGGATCCCGATGTTGAATCCATGCGGGCGGAGTATGATGTCCGCCGCCGATATATAGTAGACCGCCTGTGCGGAATGGGGCTTACTTGCTTTGAGCCGGAGGGAGCGTTTTATGTATTCCCGTCTGTGGCGGTAACCGGATTGTCATCCGAGGAATTCAGTCAGCGTCTGCTGAAAGAAAAAAGTGTGGCGGTTGTTCCGGGAACTGCATTC
Organism: Oscillospiraceae bacterium; assembly: GCA_028683785.1. Lineage (GTDB taxonomy): Bacteria > Bacillota > Clostridia > Oscillospirales > Acutalibacteraceae > Avimonas. The sequence goes on along the minus strand of JAQUHC010000112.1, from coordinate 1,818 downwards.
GGCGACAGCGGAGAGGGATTTATCAGAATATCATACTGTTATTCACTAAAACATATAACCGAGGCAATGAATCGGCTGGAAGAGTTTGTAAAGGAAAATCGTCGCGCATAGCAGAGGTGATTTGATTTGATACGAGCCTGTTGCCCCGCAAAAATAAACCTTTCGATTAATATAAACGGTAAACGGGATGATGGTTATCATCTTATTCATTCGGTTATGCAGGCCGTATCAATATATGAAACGGTCGAGATAGAAAGGGAGGAGCAATCCGGCATTCGGTTGGAGATTAAAGGTGCGGATATTCCCGCCGACAAGAGCAATACCGCATACCGCGCCGCTGATTGCTTTTTTAAGCAAACACATATTAAAGAATGCGGTCTTTCAATAAGTCTGACAAAAATGGTGCCGATAGGCGCAGGATTGGGGGGCGGTAGCGCGGATGCCGCGGCTGTTTTGGTAGCCCTGAATCGACTTTTAAAAGCTGATCTATCGTTAGAAGAGCTTTGTGATATCGGTAAAATGGTTGGTGCGGACGTACCCTTTTGTATTGTTGGGGGAACGGCGGTATGTACCGGAACAGGTACGGAAATATCAGCCCTGCCTCCCATGCCCGATTGCTTTGTTGTGATTGCAAAACCCGAGTCAAGTATTTCAACCGCTGAGGCTTATCGACTGATAGATGATGCAAATAATCTCAGGCGTTCAGATGTAATTATGGAGGAAGCAATATATTCAGGTGATATCGGATTGATTGCAAAAAATCTTACGAACGATTTTGAAATGGTTACTGCTTTGCCTGATATTGATGAAATAAAAGGTGTTATGAAAAGAAATAGTACACTCGGGTGTCAGATGTCGGGTAGCGGCTCTGCGGTGTTCGGACTATTCGATAAAGCCGCTTTCGCTCAACTTTGTGCGGACCAACTGAGACACCGATATGATGATGTTTTTATATGCCGACCTGATAAAAATGGAGCAAGAATAATGGATGATATTACCATCGATTGATTAAACCAAGAATTTCCGCCCATACTCCGTACAACGAAACATACGGAAAGGGCGGAATTTTTATGAAAACAAATATTAAAATGTCGGTTTTTTCTAAGCTTATACGCGCTGTATCGGCCGCTTTGATATTATCGCTTATGGTGTCGTTTTGCGGATTTTCGGGTGAATGCACTCAAATACGGGAACGGGTTTTGCGGCTGCATGTCATAGCAAATTCAGATAATAAGCAAGACCAGCAGTTGAAACTTAAAGTCAGGGACACTGTTATTGAAACCGCTGCCAATCTGTTTGATACGGCAAAAGATGAGAAGGAAGCGGCAGAGCAGGCGGGCTTGCGGATGTCGGAAATCAGGAAAGCAGCACAGCAAAAGATTTATGACGAGGGATATGATTACAGTGTAGGAGCAGAGTTGTGTGAGATGTATTTTACAACGCGCCGGTATGAAAATATTACACTGCCTGCAGGAATGTATGAAGCGGTGCGGATAACAATAGGGGAGGGGAAGGGCAAAAACTGGTGGTGTGTAGTCTTTCCGCCTATCTGTCTTTCGGCGGCAAGCGAGGCACCTGAATTATCAGATGTGCTGGAGCCTGAACAGGAAGAGATTGTGACAGAACCAAAAAAGTACGAAGTGAGGTTTAAAATCGTAGAGGTGTTCGAGGACATTACTCAAAAGATTAATAGCTGGTTTTAAACACCGGCGCTTACACATATAGGAATGAAAGATCGCATGGGCTCGCACCTGCCTTTCTGTCTGTGTTATACTAATTTAAAATGAATATATAGAAATATCATAATAAGAAGATATA
>JAQUHC010000111.1 GCA_028683785.1 Oscillospiraceae bacterium | reverse complement strand
ATACTATAGTATCCTTGACCGGTACGAGTCCCTGCACTCATGCGGTTGAACCGCCGTGTACCGAACGGTACGCACGGTGGTGTGAGAGGTCGGTCACTCAACTAATGGGTGACCTCCTACTCGATTTGATCGTGTTGTTAAGCGAATGGATCTGCGAATTCAACAAAACAACATCGAGATTGAAACCAAGACAAAAGACAATGTTTTTGTTCGTCTTAATCTCGCCGTACAGTTTCAAGTGGATCCCGTAAAGGTTGTTGATGCATATTATAAGCTTTCAAAACCCTTTACACAGATCACATCTTATGTGGAAGATGCGATTCGATCCTCTCTTCCCAAATATACCCTTGATGAATCCTATGAAAAGAAAGACGATATAGCCCGTGATGTGTTTGACACAGTGTCATTCGAGATGTCTGAGTACGGGTATATTATTATTAAAACATTGATTACCTCGATTGAACCGGCGCAGGAAGTGAAAGATTCCATGAATGCCATCAACGCCGCGCAAAGACAGAGACAAGCAGCACAGGAGCTTGCTAATGCGGATAAAATTAAAATAGTTACCGCCGCTGAAGCGGACGCGGAGAAAGATCGGCTCCACGGTGAGGGAATTGCAAACCAACGCAAAGCGATTGTTGATGGGTTAAGTGAATCATTTAATGAACTCAAATCCAGCGGACTCAGCGAGAAAGATATTATGAGCATTCTCTTGACCGAGCAGTATTTAGACGCTCTTAATACCTTTGCCAAGCAAGGAAACCATGCGATATTTTTGCCCGCCGGTGCCAATGGCGCGGAAGACATCCGCACACAGATTTTAAGCGCGCTTTCCGCGAGCAAGGATATTTATACTAATTTAAAATAAATATATAGAAATATCATAATAAGAAGATATACAACGGACTTGGATATTATCTATGTTTATAAATTAAATTAGTATTAATATTCGGGCGGATAGTATCCGCTCCTATACTCATTCGGACATACTATTCGCCACTACACCTGTGTGTGCCAATCTTCAACAATTTACGCCGTTTATACCGGTGTCTTCTTCATAAATGCAAAATTTTTAGGGCTGACACATGTTTTATTGTGCTCAGCCCCATTTTTCAGTTTTTATAAAAAATATTATTTTTAATGCAAGGTTTGAGTGGTTTCAATCGTATTATAATTGAAGGGAGTTAAAGCAATGGATTTAGCATCGTCCGGTACCAACGATGTTGTCAAACATGCTCTCCATAAATATTCGAATATGGTTCGTAGAATTTGTTTTATGTATTTACATAATCGTGAGGATGTAGAGGATGTATTTCAAGAGGTATTTTTAAAGCTTTTGCAGTCAAATATTACTTTCCAGAGTGAAGAACATGAAAAAGCGTGGCTATGCAGAATCACAATAAATAAATGCAAGGATGTCAGCAAAAGCTTCTGGCGAAAAAATACCGAATCAATTGAAGATAAGGAAATCCCTTTCGAAGACAGGGAGGAAAGCGGAGTATTGCAGGCTGTCCTATCCTTACCTAAAAGATTCAAAGAGGTTGTTTACCTTTTCTATTATGAGGGTTATACAGCTAAGGAAATTGCTAAAATTCTAAATCAAAAAGAAAACACTGTTTATTCCAATCTGCATCGAGCGAGAGAATTACTAAAACATGAACTTGGAGGTTCCGGTTATGAATACACATTTTAAATCTGCACTTAACAAGATCGTAGCCGAAGATGATCTTGTTGAAAAAACCGAATTGTTTTTGCGAGCAAACCTCGAAAATTCAAATAATAAAAAAGCAAGGAGCGCAAAACAGATGAAAAAGCTATTGGTTGCATCTATTGCGGCGGTTTTCGTAATTGGTGGTTTTATCGGCGGCTTCGCATATCTCAAAACCCCTGTGGCATATATTAGCCTCGATATTAACCCCAGCGTTGAGCTTGGAATTAATGCCCTTAATAATGTTGTTACGGTAGAAGGCGTAAACCAAGATGGTGAAACGCTTCTTGAAGGGCAGGATATTATCAATACCAATGTATCAGATGCATTAAGTCAACTGATTGGTTCCGCTTCCGATAAATCTTATATAAATGATGAGGGAACAACCGTTGTTTCGATTACAGCCGAATCAGATGATGAAGACAGAGCGGCTGAATTATCCGATATAGGCGAAAAGGCTGTAAACAGTGAAATGGATAAGCGCAAGGTTTCCGTCGTTGTTTATAAAGATTGTTCTGATCTGTCGCTAAGAACAGAAGCGAAAGAACTGGGTATTTCCCCAGGCAAATATAAGCTGATTAAGAACTTGCAAGCATTAGACCCGACACTTACTGTTGAGCAGCTGAAAGATGCCAAGGTATCCGATATTATGTTAAGAGCGAGACAATTAATCGCTGAGCTTGATACAGAAGAAGATTATTCTGATTCTCCTAAGAGTAAAGAGCAAAAAGAGGCGATTAAGAAATTTAAGGATACCGCTAACGAAGCACACAAGCGCGTAAACGAAGCCGTAAAAGCTGCATTTGAAGATGCTAAAAAACAGGCTAAAGACATTCTGAACAGTGCAAAAGCAAAGGCTGAGGAATTAAGGGCGCAGGCTAAAGCTTTGTTAAAGAGCACCAAAGGAATGACTGGGGCAGAAAAAGCCGCCATTGTCGCTCGGGCAGAGGAACTGCTTAAGCAAGCAGAAGTTTTAATTAATGCCGCCGGAGAACAGGCGGATGAATTACGAGCTGCTGCTGATAAGCAAAAAGGTGATGCAATTAGAGCCGCGGAAAGATTGAGAGAGGCTGCAAAATCAGATAGAGTTGACGACGATAATGTCGATGAAGCAGATGAAGTTGACGATGATGCCGATGAAGTCGACGATGATGACGACCAAGATGCAGATGAGGTGAACGAAGATGACGATGTTGCTGACGATGTCGAAGGTAATGGTTATCAAAATAAAATGAGATTAGGCAAACAATAATAATCACAGATAACCAAGATAATACTAAATCCAACTATAACTATTCCATAATTATCGCTCATGGCGCGTTCTTCCTATACTAATTTAATTTAAATTAGTATTAGGAACGCATCGCTCTATTCTGGAATGTTTTAGAATGGATTTAGTATAACTAACTAAATTTTACTTTTTAACCCCCCCGAAGGAATCGCCGGTATACATGTCTGCGGATATGTATACCGGCGATTTCATAGTATTTATCAATCATTTTATACGGGTTATTCGGGCGCACACACAGGTGCGCTGTTACGGCATCATGCTAATCTCTCATTGTGTGTCAGCCCCTGTTTTAATATTAGTATTAGCTGCAAAATGCGAGGGCTGCATCGGCAGCGGATGCGGCATCGGCTGTATAACTATCTGCGCCGATTGAATCACAGAAGCTTTGAGTTATGGGCGCGCCGCCAACCATGATTTTAACTTTATCACGGATTCCATTTTCCACAAACGCGGTTACTACATTTTTCATTTCGTTCATGGTGGTGGTAAGCAATGCCGAGCAGCAGACAATTTTCGCATTGTTGTCGACAGCAGACTGTACAAACTGATCTGCGGATACATCCACCCCGAGATCTATTACGTTAATACCTTTGCCTTCCAGCATCATCTTGACAAGATTCTTGCCGATATCATGTAAATCGCCCTTAACCGTCCCTATGACAGCAGTGCCCTTAGATTGGACTCCTGCTTCCACCAAATACGGCTTCAAAATTGCAACGCCTGCATTCATGGCGCGGGCTGCAATCAAAACTTCGGGTACAAAAACTTCATTCTTTTTGAACTTTTCACCGATAATGCCCATCCCGTCCAGCAGGCCTTTTTCCAGAATCTCCTTTGAATCCAAGCCCTGATCCAAAGCTTCCTGTACCTTTTCTTTAACGATAGGTGCGCGTCCTTGTTGCAAAAAGCTGCTTATTTCATCCAAAATAGCCATGTGTCAGTCCTCCTAAATATCTATCATTAATAGCTATTGTATTGGTTTTTCTTTATATATTATAGGAAAATATTTTGCCTTTTTGAATTTTATTCTATTTTAAGCCGGATTTCCCCGACTATCCCTGTATTTTTTCGGAGAAATCCCGTAGCTTTTTTGAAAACCTTTGTGAAATAACTTTGATCCTCAAAACCGCACAAGAATGCTATGTCCACCAAGCTGTTCCTGCAATTCTATTCCCCCTTCTTTTAAATAAGTGTAGTATTAAATCGGGACGGCAGATATTTTTGATTCATCATAAGCGGCTTCTATTCGGTGACCCTTCGGGCAGATCAGGAACTCCTCATCGGTCCAAGTGCCTTGGGTGATAGCTTTGATTAAACGACAATCCCCATCAAACCTGCAATATTTCCAGCCGCGGTCCTTTGCAATTTTCTCGGCAAGCAGGGGGTAGTCGGGACAAGTATATACGGATGAATCGATATATCCGCAGGTGTTGTAATTTTTGGTCCAGAGTTTGTCCTGCTCCAAAAGAAATTCGGCGTTTTCCTCGCCGTACAGCTCTTTATACTCGTTATATCTGCGTTCAAACATTTCTTTGGAAGGAATAAAGGCGGTTTCAATCCAGCCGTTATTCAACCAATATGTACCGTTATACTTTTCGAACAGGTCAAGATACCGCTTTTGTGAGCCTAAAAACACGGCAATACAATCATCTGTTCTGGGGATAACCAATGGTATATCTCGGCTTTCCAGTCCGACAACACCGTTTGAACACAGCCCGTAACCCAGAACGATGTAATCGGGCAGGTGCTTGAGCATCTGCTTTTCCTTTTGAATATAAATGTCGTCAATCGCATCCTTCAGCATCCTGCGAAGCTTTTCGGGAGTATCGTGAAGACCCTGCGGCAGCCATGTTATATCTATAACATGAGGACTCCGGGAAGCATAATAGCTCAGTTCTCTTGTAAAAACCCTGCAAGCGATTATATGTATTCGCATAATCCTCATCCTCTTTTACATTTCAACATAAACAGTATACCAAAATTCAAAATATCATGCTAGTATATTCGACAAAAAAACTGTATTATTATCATGGTAGTGTTCACAGTCAAGGCAGGATGAAAAGGGTGGTCGGGAAATTCAATGAAACAATCTGTATTAAAAGTAGCGGCCGCGACCGGACAAGGTGAAAATATCATCTTCGATGCTCCGGCGTTATTATCCGAGCTGCTTGCACAAAACGGTATAGCGGTTGAAATGCCATGCGGCGGCAGACAAAAATGCTTGAAATGCAAGGTGATGGCGACCGGAGAGCTCTCTCCCATGAGTGAAAAGGAAAGCTTTTTACTGACCGACATTGAAAAGTCGGAGAACATAAGATATGCCTGTATGACAGAGGCTTTGGGAGATGTACGGGTACGGCTTATGTCGGCTGAATTATATAAAGATGATATCCTTACAGACGGCTATCTCCCTCGGTTTGAGCCGGAGCCGTGGGGAAATGAGTTTGGTATCGCGGTCGATATCGGCACAACAACCGTCGCGGCATATTTATATCGGCTATCCGACGGAAAGCTCTTAAAAACATTGGCAGAGAAAAATTCTCAGTCGGTATTCGGTGCGGATGTTATATCCCGCCTGCAAAAATCAATCGACGGTCAGGCAGCGGCATTGGCGAGCAGTATCCGGGGCTGTATATCCCGTCTCATTGTCGAGCTTTGTAAAACTTCCTCAGTCCCCGTCGAAAAGGTTGACAGTCTGGTTTTGACCGGCAATACCGCCATGCTGTATTTGCTCTGCGAAAGAGACCCAAGCTCAATAACCACAGCTCCTTTTGAGCAGGACTGTTATTTCGGAATGTTCGTGAAATCGCAGGAATTAGACCTGCCGCTGAATGCAAAGGTTTATTTACCGCGATGTATTTCGGCTTATATCGGTGCAGATATAACAACGGCATTAATGGCATCGGAATTTGTCTGCCAAGGTAAAGTGACCTCGAACAGCCCCCGGCTTTTTGTCGATATAGGTACCAACGGAGAAATGGCACTGGCGGCGGACGGTATGCTTTGGTGCTGCTCTACGGCGGCAGGACCGGCGTTTGAGGGGGCGGGAATTTATCAGGGTATTCCGGCGCGAACAGGCGCGATCAGTCAGGTAAAACTCGAAAATAACCGCATTGTCTGTTCTGTGCTGGGCGGCGGACAAGCAACGGGAGTCTGCGGGTCGGGGCTTCTGGATGCGGTGTCGGTCATGCTTGAGGCTGGGATTATCGATGAAACCGGAATGATATGCGGAGAAAGTCATGCCTTTACCGAGTATATCTCCGAAATAAACGACCAACCCGCTTTCCGGCTGCCTGATACACGGGTGTTTTTGACACAGCAGGATATTCGCTCGGTACAGCTTGCAAAATCCGCAATCTGTGCGGGAATGCTTACCCTGATAAAGGAGGCCGAATACAGCCTGAATGACATAAAGCAGTTGGTCATAGCCGGGGGATTTGGTAATAATATCAATGTGAACTCCGCCGAGGAAATCGGGCTCATACCTCCCGGATTTGCCGATAAAGCATACTCTGTCGGCAATGCGGCAGGGGCGGGGGCAATCATGATTTTATTGAGCGACACCATACGCAGGCAATCGGAGCAGATAGGCAGCCTGACAAAATCCGTTGAGCTTTCCACCAATCCGTTTTTTATGGAAACATATATTGACGGAATGATGTTTCAAAACAACATATAGAAAATATTGTATAAAAACATTAATGCGGATATTGTTTCATTGTCCGGTTAAAAGTGCAAATCATTTGCACCGGCATTTCGATATATTTGAGTAGCGGAACTACATTCTATATTCTATGCATATAATCGTAATAGAAAAATCGACCGGATATAGCGGCGCACCTGTATGTGCGCCGCTTTTATTGTGCGCCCGGTGAGCGCACGTTCTAACGGGTGAAAGTCCCGAACCCGCCCGGTAGCGGGAAGGGTATAGCCGAACACCAAGGGTGTCCATCGTGAGGTGGAATCTGGAGAAAGGTGTAAGCAAATCT
>JAQUHC010000110.1 GCA_028683785.1 Oscillospiraceae bacterium | reverse complement strand
AACAAAAAGGGCTTAGCTCTTGTTTAAGTGCGCCTATTTTCAACATTTTTTGGTGTTTAGGCTCGTGTTTTCTTCGTCAGGCATAATTTTAGGGGCTGAACACAATTTGACATTGTGCGTCAGCCCCGTTCAAATATAACGATTGCGTGAAAATGGTTCGGCATCACAACATATTGAGGGCACATAATGTGCGGATATTGTTTAATTGTTCGGTGAAATACCGTGTCATACTAATTTAATTTATAAACATAGATAATATCCAAGTCCGTTGTATATCTTCTTATTATGATATTTCTATATATTTATTTTAAATTAGTATCAATCATTCGGGAGGATATGGAATCCTCCCCTACGCCACCGAATAAAATTTTACGATTATGGGTGCAAAATATCCGCCGTTTCGTTTATTTGCAATCGGTGTTATAATAAACCCATCCAAATTTTAAACATCGGGAGGGTTTATGTTCGATAAATATAAAACCGTCTGTTTCAGCGGACACAGAACAAAAAGACTCCCTCAATCCCCACAGGGGTTGAAGGAGCTCAAAAAAAGAGTTTATGAGGAGATAGACAAGGCTGTTTCCTCAGGTTTTAACTCGTTTATTTTCGGCGGTTGCCTCGGCTTTGACCTTATTTGCGCCGAGGTGCTCTTGGATATAAAAAATGTCTCGGGAGGCGGCATACCGAGACAAATCCAATTGATTGCCGCCATTCCCTTTGAAAAACAGGCCGAAAGATGGAACCTGCGGGACAGAGAATTGTATAACAGCATCCTCTCACGGTGTGATGATATAGTCTGCATTTGTGAGGAATTCAGCCTTTACAGTTACAGCAAACGAAATCGGTTTATGGTGGATAACAGCTCAAGACTGATTTGCTATTATGACGGAGGCAAAGGAGGCACCGCCGCCACGGTAAAATACGCAAACAAAAAAGGATTGGAAATAATCAATCTGTGCTGATTCAAACTGTAATCAATCCGCTTTTTCATACAAATACGCCCGGCCTTTCTTTCCTGTGCGTATAATTGCACCGATATTATACAATATGTTGCATATGTAGCCCGCTCTTTTTGATGTAACACCGATGCTCTCGGACAGCTCGACACTTGTAAAAGGTTGAGACAGGTTATCAGGCAGCAGCGCCGAGTAATCCTCCGGGGTTTGCAGCTTTATAATGTCGCCCAAGGCGTAGGGAATCCGCTCCATCCGGTGGGAGCCGCGTTTCCCCTCCCGCGCCCAACCGTCCTTTACACGGTACTCCTCGATATCAAGCATAACCAGCATTATGTTAAGCCTTTCGTTGCAAAGGAATTTTTTTATTTTATAAAGCTCTGCAAACGCGTCCCACGCCCGCCCTGTTTTGGGTGAGCGGCGGGGCTTTGTCATTTCTCCGGTGTCGGGGTCTATCCATATCAGCCGCTTTTCCCTTGCGATCGGATAAACCACGGTTACAGGGTAATGGGGCAAAAGTCGTTCCAGCTTGGGCACCAGATTGTTAAACGAGCAGGTCTGTATCTCGTAGATACGTTTACCGTCAAAAACATCCGCAACCAGTCTTCCGATCCCCAGTGGAACCTCATGCCTGTTTTCATCAGGCTCCAACCAATATTTCAAAATTACATGGAGGCTTCTTTCCCCCAATGTCCCTATTCCCTGCCGTTCATGCAGCCGTGTAAGTCCGCGGTTTCGCGCCGTTTGAAAATCATCCGCATGAAATTTGCTATTCGGCATTGTATTTGACCATCCCCTCAAAGCAGGAACCTCTCTCGGTTTCACCGGATACCCAGACCTCGTCTTGGTTACCTCGACGAAAAACACCCGATTTGAGCGAAATTATCTCCCCTTCAAAGGCTTCGTGCAGATATGATATGGTAAATCCGGCAATCCTCCGCTGCCTCATGTTGTCAGGTATGTTATTACATATAATATCGGCATAAATCGCGTTATTCACATGACCGTTATAATCAATGTCCGACCACACTACCTCATAACCGCCTATCGGGAGCAATCCATCAGGCAAAACCTGCTTTTCCGGGTCGGGGCAGCTGTTCAGCCTGTCGGGCTGTTGGGTAACGGCATACCGCGAAAACAGGGCGGGCCTCAAAATCTTATGTGTTTGAGGGTCGATAAGTGCAAATGCAGACACACTGTCAATCAATATTTCGCCGTTCTCATCCAAAAAACGATAACAACGATAAAACTGCGCCCCTTTTGAATCCCGATGCCATGTAATAAGCTTTATATGACTGTTAAATCGAGGGGTGTGATAAATAACGCTGTTGGTACGGGTTATTACAAACGCCAGACCGTTGTTTATAAGCTCCTCGAACCCCAGCCCGCCCTTTTCAAGCTGCAGCTCCCCCGCCTCCTGTTGCAGCCTTAATTGGGCAGACAGCTTCAACTGCCTGTCCTGCCCCACATCAAAAGATGCGATTTTTAAATCCCAGGTATAATCTTTTGGTACGGGATAGGCGTTCATATTATACCTCCTGTAATTTATGCTATATATATTACTATATGTTGTTGGTATATGGCTTGCAGACATCCACCCAACTCTGTATGCTTGCATATTCATTGAGCTCATTAATGCTCAATCCGATTGCCGAGTTGCTGCTTCCGCACGCCGGATAAACGACATCAAACTTTTTGAGAGATATATCGGCATAAACCTTGCTCCCCTCGGGCAACGCGAACGGGCATACCCCTCCCACCGCATATCCGGTCAGTCTTTTCACATCATCGGGTGGGAGCATGGATGCCTTGAAGCCAAATTCCGCCTTAAATTTGGTATTATCAATCTTGACATCTCCTGCGGCAACAAGTAATATGCAACCCTCGCCGCTTTTAAAGCAGAGGGTCTTCGCGATTTGACCGTAATATACTCCCACCGCCTTGGCGGCAAGCTCAACCGTCGCGCTGGATTCATCGAATTCCAGTACATCGCAACCCCGCCCGAAGCGCTCAAAATACTTTTTTACAGTTTCAACAGACATATAGTATCCACTTTCCTGTTCTTTTAAGCAAACGGGCGGAGGATGGCCTCCGCCCCTTTGTCTTTATTTTCACCGATTATCGGATTATATCGATTCCCATATAAGGGCGCAAAGCCTCAGGCACGGTAACCGAGCCGTCTTGGTTTTGATAATTTTCCAAAATTGCGGCAACCGTCCGCCCGATTGCGACTCCCGACCCGTTGAGGGTATGAACCAGCCGTGCTTTATCCTTAATATCCTGCTTAAATCGGATTGACGCCCGCCGCGCCTGAAAGTCCTCAAAGTTGGAGCAGCTTGAAATCTCGACGAATCTGTTATATGACGGCATCCAGACTTCAATATCATAGGTTTTGGCGCTCGAAAAGCCCAGATCTCCGGATGAAAGCACCACCACACGATACGGCAGCCCTAAAATTCTGAGAACCCGTTCGGCATCATTTGTCAGCTCCTCAAGCTGATCATAACTTTTTTCGGGATCTGCAAACTTCACCAATTCCACCTTGTTAAACTGGTGCTGGCGAATCAGCCCTCTTGTATCCCTGCCCGCGCTTCCCGCTTCCGCCCTAAAGCAGGCTGAATAGGCGCAATAACTTATCGGAAGCCGTGTTCCGTCGAGAATTTCATCCCTGTGCATGTTGGTGACCGGAACCTCGGCTGTCGGAATAAGGAAATAATCCGCATTGCTGACCTTAAAGGCATCTTCCTCAAATTTCGGAAGCTGGCCTGTACCTGTCATGGAGGCGCGATTTACCATAAACGGCGGAAAAATTTCGGTGTACCCGTTGGCTGTATGGGTATCAAGAAAAAAGTTTATGATTGCACGCTCAAGCTTTGCTCCCGCCCCCTTATAAAAATGGAAACGCGCTCCGGTAACCTTGGCAGCGGTTTCGGGGTCGAGTATTCCCAACGCCGCACCGATATCCCAATGTGCCTTGGGCTCAAAATCAAACTCGGTGGGCTGTTTGTATCGACGGATTTCAACATTATCACTATCATCCTTGCCCTTAGGAACGCTTTCATGCGGAATATTCGGCAGTAAAAGCATCTCGTTTCTCTGCTCGTTCTCCAATTCCGCCAACTTTCCGCCCAGCTCCTTAACCCGCTCGGATATGACCTTCATTCGGGACATAATCTCCGAAATGTCCCCGCCCTCCTTGCGAATACGCGGAATTTCCTTGCTCGCCGTGTTCTGCTCGGCTTTAAGCGCCTCGACCCGGGCGGTGATCTCCCTCCGCTCGGCATCAATCTCGATTATGCGGTCAACCACCGCGTCAAGATCTTTATTTCGACTCCGCATAGCCTGTTTTACCATATCGGGGCTGTTGCGAACCAACTTAATATCCAGCATATTGCTTACTCCTTCTATATTATACTAAATCCAACTATAACTATTCCATAATTATCGCTCATGGCGCGTTCTTCCTATACTAATTTAATTTAAATTAGTATTAGGAACGCATCGCTCTATTCTGGAATGTTTTAGAATGGATTTAGTATTAGATTAATTTTCAGACGAAAATCCGTTTGCCAGCATACGCAAATCATCCTGAGAATAGAACTCTATTTGAAGAACACCGCCCTTTTGGCTCTGTGTAACCCGAACTCGGCGCCCCAGGTGTTCGGTCAGCGCAAGCTCCACTTCATCATAAAAACTGTCTCGGGCGGATTTAGGCGCTTTATTCTTATCTTTAATAACTGCATTTGACTTTTTTACCATGTTTTCTATCTCGCGTACCGATAATCCGCCCTTGATTACCGTTTGAGCCGCCTCTTCCTGCTCCTGCTTGGTTGCAAATGATAATATTGCCCTCGCATGTCCGGCAGAAAGTTTTCCCTCTAAAACCAAATCGGCAACCGAATCAGGCAGATTGAGAAGCCGCAGTGCATTTGCAACCGCCGGGCGGGATTTATTAACCGCTTTAGCGGTTTCCTCTTGGGTAAGCCCGTGGTTATCCATCAATGTTTTATAACCCTGTGCCTCCTCCATCGGATTTAAATCCTCCCGCTGAAGATTTTCAATGAGTGCCAGCTCGGCGGCTTGACGGTCGGTTATCTCACGAATGACAACCGGTACCTCTGTAAGCCCCGCCATCCGCGCCGCCCGCCAGCGCCGCTCCCCGGCGACAAGCTGATATGAGCCGTCTGTCAGAGGTCTTACCAAAAGCGGCTGTAAAATGCCATGCTGTGCGATCGAGTCGGACAGCTCAGACAATGAATCCTCATCAAATTGTTTTCTCGGCTGAGAACGGTTTGGCTCAATTTCCGATATCCTGAGGGTGACGGGTTTTGCTTCGTCCTCTATAAAGTTTTCCGTCAGCAACGCTCCAAGGCCTTTACCAAGGCCGCCCTTTATAACTGCCAATTCAAAACCTCCGATTCGTTATATATTTCGGTTTATCAATTCATCTGCAAGCCGGTCATACGCAACCGCGCCTCGAGAGCCCGGGTCATAATAGTTTATCGGTTTCCCAAAACTGGGCGCCTCTGAAAGCCGCACGTTTCTGGGGATCGCGGTTGAAAACACTTTTCGGGGAAAGAATTTTTTGACCTCCCCCACCACCTGCTGGGTCAGGTTGAGTCTGCCGTCGTACATGGTAAGCAGAACACCTTCAATATCCAGCGCGGAATTATATAATCTTTTTACCTGCCTGACTGTTGACATTAGTTGTGATAACCCCTCCAGTGCGTAATATTCACACTGTATCGGAACAATCAAGGTGTCGGCGGCACACAGCGCGTTCAATGTCAACAGCCCTAATGACGGCGGGCAATCTATTAAAATATAATCATATCTGTCCCGAAAGGGTGCCAGGGTTGCGGTCAAGCGGCTTTCACGGCGGTTTAAGTCCACCATTTCAATCTCTGCCCCCGCAAGACGCATACCCGACGGCAGAACATCCACATTCCTGTAATTGGTATGTTTAACCGCCGTTTCGGGGTTTGCCGTGCCTATTAACAGCTCGTAGGTTGATATCGTGCTGTCCCGCTTGTTGACTCCCAACCCGCTTGTCGCGTTTCCCTGAGGGTCGATATCCACCAACAAACAGCTTTTTCCCTTTGCTCCCAGTGCAGCCGCAAGATTAACGGTGGTTGTGGTCTTGCCTACCCCACCTTTTTGGTTCACAACCGCAATAATTCTTCCCATTCTTATGACCATCCTTTTGCAGAAGACTTGAAAAGGCACTTTTAAGCCTTACATTGATGCAATTATATGCTTTTCATCCCGCCGGGTTTAGTTTTTCGTTGTTTTAATAATATCATGGGATATAATAACAATCCTCTTCCCATTTTAAAGGGTTTTCGTTGATATATTGCCAAACATTTTGATATTCCTGTTCGCTCCGTATAACGCGGTCGTAAAAAGACCGTTGCCAGATATGTTTTTCAAAACAAGGTAATAAATCCTGTTTAACCATTTTGATATATTCGAGGGTAGAATAACGTTTAAATGATTGAATAAATTCCGAAATCGTCGTAGGGGCGGATTCCATATCCGCCCGTTCAACAATAACGATTGCGTGAAAATGGTTCGGCATCACAACATATTGAGGGCACGTAATGTGCGGATATTGTTTAATTATACGATGAAATACCGTATCAATCATTCGGGAGGATATGGAATCCTCCCCTACAACACCGAATAAAATTTTACGATTATGGGTACATATTGTAATGAAATATGCGCCGTTTTGGCTGTAATCATACCCGTCTAACCGCATTTTCTTGCGTTTTGGCAATTCCAAATTGTACTCCCCCTACTTAACCATTTTGATATATCCCCGTAGGGGCGGATTCTATATCCGCCCGTTCAACAACAACGATTGCGTGAAAATGGTTTGATATAACAGCATATTGCGAGCACATAATGTGCGGAAATTGTTTAATTATACGATGAAATACCGTGTCATACTAATCTCAAATAAAAGCGACGATAAAATTATCGTTCAGAACGCGTTCTTCCTATACTAATTTAATTTAAATTAGTATTAGGAACGCATCACTCCATTTTATCGGCTTTTATAATTGAGATTAG
>JAQUHC010000109.1 GCA_028683785.1 Oscillospiraceae bacterium | reverse complement strand
GTCAGAACTTCCATATTGGTAGAGCCGCAATCTGCATTAATGTTCTCCCCGTCCGGCTGGTCATTGAGGAATACACAATCGGCACCCAGCGCCGAGAAAAGCTTGCGGGCGGTTGTACTTGCCGAACCATTTGCGCAGTCAACCGCAATACGCATCCCACGCAGGTTTACATCGGTTGTGGATAAAATGTGTCTAACATAATCATCTACCGCGGTGGTACAGTATTGAATCCTGCCGACTCCGCCGCCTGTGGGTGTCGGAGGTGTACGAGAACCGTCAAGCACAATGGATTCTATCTCCTGTTCCAGTGCGTCCGACAGCTTAAATCCTTCACTGTTGAACAGTTTGATCCCGTTATATTCACAAGGATTATGAGATGCAGAAATCATCACACCTGCATCTGCCTCATATTCTTTAACAAGGTATGCAACCGCCGGTGTCGGGACAACGCCAATCAAGGTGACATCGGCGCCCACAGAGCACAGCCCGACTACCATGGCAGCCTCAAGCATATCGCATGACCGACGTGTATCCTTACCGATAAGCACACGCGGATGTTTGTTATCATTATCCAACAGCACCATGGCTGCGGCACGGCCTATGGACATAGCCAGCTCACATGTAAGCTCGGTATTTGCAATTCCTCTTGCACCGTCAGTTCCGAAAAGTCTACCCATAAAAATCCTCACTCTCATTATATAAAGATAGGTATGCGCAACAGTAGTACAAAATTTGTTATTACAGCATCATCTGTCCGTTATATTCGATACCCAGATGATTATATGCAGCGGGCAGAACCACCCGACCGCGCGGAGTGCGGCTTAAAAATCCAAGCTGCATCAGATACGGCTCGTAAACATCCTCTATTGTCACCGATTCTTCACCGATGACAGCCGCTATTGTATCAAGCCCGACCGGTCCGCCGTCGTAATGCTTTATCATCGATTCCAGCATCCGCCGATCAACCATATCAAGACCTAACTCGTCAATTTCCAACCTGTCAAGAGCCTGACGGGCAGCATCTTTAGTAATTGTGCCGCCGCTCATAATCTGGGCGAAATCGCGTACCCGTTTAAGCAGGCGGTTTGCTATACGGGGAGTTCCCCTTGCCCTTGCCGCAATTTCCAAAGAGCCATCTTGGTTACAGTCAATATGAAGTATCCGCGAACTTCGGTTTACTATACAAGCCAG
Organism: Oscillospiraceae bacterium; assembly: GCA_028683785.1. Classification (GTDB taxonomy): domain Bacteria; phylum Bacillota; class Clostridia; order Oscillospirales; family Acutalibacteraceae; genus Avimonas. Next base: position 5,925 of record JAQUHC010000109.1, on the reverse strand, counting down.
CTCCTCAGGAGAGTACATTTCAAGCCGCAGAACAACGCCGAAGCGGTCTCGAAGCGGTGCTGATAACTGGCCAGCCCTTGTTGTGGCACCGATAAGGGTAAAATGGGGTAATGGAAGATGTATGGAGGTTGCACCCTGCCCCTTTCCGTTGACGATATCTATGGCGAAATCCTCCATTGCGGGATATAATATCTCCTCAACCATACGGGAAAGGCGGTGAATCTCATCGATGAATAGCACGTCGCCCTCCTCCAAATTTGTCAGCATGGCAGCAAGATCGCCCGGCCGTTCGATGGCAGGTCCGGAGGTAATTCTGAAATTAACCCCCATTTCATTTGCAATTATTCCGGCCAAAGTAGTTTTACCGAGACCGGGAGGACCGTATAATAGCACATGGTCCAGGGATTCTTTTCGCAATTTTGCGGCGCTGATAAACACCGAAAGATTTTCTTTTATCTTGTTTTGACCGATATATTCCGAAAGTACCTTTGGGCGCAGAGGATTATCTCTGTCATCCTCAGGGAGGTATTCGGAGGTCATGATCCTGTTTTCCATATCCATTTCCATTATATAATCACCCTACCCTAAAGACCGCGTTTCGCCAGCATTTTCAAAGCGTCGCGGACAAGAACTTCAACAGGCTGCGTGCCGTCGAGCTTGCCGACTACAGCCGAAGCCTCGCCGGATGTAAAACCCAAAACCGTAAGGGCACTTACCGCCTCGGCAAGATTGCCGGAAGCCGACGGAATACCGATATCCCCCGACATTGCGGAAAATTCGGAGGGTTGCAATCCGCCGAATTTATCTTTAAGCTCAAGCACAATACGCTGTGCCAGCTTTGGGCCGACCCCGGATGCTTTGGTAAGGGTTTTATAATCCCCCGAAGCTATAGCTAAAGCTACACGTTCAGGCGAAAGCTCTGATAAAACGGCAATCGCCACCTTAGGTCCCACACCCGAAACCGAAATAAGAAGCTGGAAACAGCCCAGCTCAGCCCTATCTGCAAACCCGAACAGCTCAATAGCGTCATCCCTCACATTCATATGTGTATAAAGAAGCGCCTCCTCACCCGGGGGCGGAAGCTGTCGGGCAGTTGTCATTGTTATTCTACAACGAAAGCCCACTCCGCCGCATTCAATAACGGCAATTTGTGTATCCCTGTGAATAAGCTTGCCGCGTAAACTGTAAATCATCGCTTGTCCTCCATTCAGACGCAAAAGTACTCATTTCAGATTTGCCAACCGTCTTTTAAGCGGCGTTCCGCAGGATTGAGCATGACAGATAGAAATTGCCAGAGCATCCGCGGCATCGTCAGGCTTGGGAACCTCTTTATATCCAAGCAGTCTCCGCGTCATTTCCATGACCTGCGATTTGTCTGCCTTGCCGTATCCGGTAACCGCAGATTTCACCTGAAGCGGGGTATATTCGAAAATCGGAATTCCTTTTTGCTGAGCGGCAAGAAGGATTACCCCCCTGGCTTGGGCGACATCTATCGCTGTTTTTTGATTGTTTTTGAAATAGAGCTTTTCAACCGCCAAAAAGTCCGGATGATGCTTTGTCAAAAGTTCGGACAGCTCATTATGTATGCACTGCAGCCTAAGCGGGAATTCCATATCTGCAGGGGTTAATATAGTGCCGAAATCAATCGGGGTAAAACGAGAGCGTTCATACCTTATACAACCCCAGCCTAACGTCGCATAGCCCGGGTCAATCCCTAAAATAATCAATCTCTTATCCCTCCCCGTTCGAATGATTATAGCATATTCAACCATAAGGAGCAACAAAAAACGGTTCATGTATAGACATGATAAAAAATAATTTACAATTTGTCCACTGTGGAACTTCCTTCGTGGAATTTGCTTCGATAAAATTTTAGTTGACAAGATAATGAATAGTTGTTATAATGCATAAGCATAAAAGAAAGCAGAGCGTTGCCCGCTCTCACCGCCGGATTTTGTTCCCAGGTCGGTTAATACGGTTTCTCCTGGTTTACAGGATAGGATTGTAATTATTTGCGGGCAGTTTATCTGTCCGTATTTTTTGTATTTATATCAATATTATTAACTTTTAAGGTGGAGGTGCTTACCCATAGCAATTAAGGAACTGCAGATTAACGACCAAATCCGTGACGATGAGCTCCGTGTCATTGACGAAAAAGGTGAACAGCTCGGTGTAATGTCATACGGTGATGCCCAGAAAATTGCTGATAAAAAAAATCTGGATCTGGTGAAAATTGCGCCAATGGCGAAACCGCCGGTTTGCCGTATTATGGATTACGGTAAATACCGTTTCGAACAGGAAAAGCGCGAAAAAGAAGCCCGTAAAAACCAGCATATTGTTGATATCAAAGAGGTTCGGTTAGGACTTAATACCGATATCGGAGATTTTAACACCAAGGTGAGACATGCCGCTCGCTTTTTGGGTGACGGTGATAAGGTAAAGGTCTCAATCCGTTTCCGAGGGCGTGAGCTCGGTCATCCTGAAATCGGATATGATTCTATGAGACGCTTCGCTGAAGCTTGCTCGGAATTCAGTATTGTTGAGCGTCCGGCCAAAATGGAAGGACGTACTATGATGATGTTCCTTAGCCCCAAACCGGTAAAGTGACAATTGAAGGAGGATTATTTTAATGCCGAAAATTAAAACGCACAGCGGCGCCAAGAAACGCTTTAAACTTACCAAAACCGGTAAAGTTTTGCGCGCCAAGGCGTACAAATCCCATATTCTGAACAAAAAGACAACAAAACGCAAAAGAAATCTTCGCAAGACCGCTGTTGTTGATGTAACCAATACAGCAAAAGTCAAGCGCCTGATCCCCTATAAATAAAAGAGTTTAGGACGGAGGTAACCAATAATGGCATGTATAAAGGGCGCTGTTATTACGCGCAAAAGAAGAAAAAAGACGGTTAAGCTTGCCAAGGGCTATTTCGGAGCCAAATCAAAGCTGTTTAAGATGGCCAAACAGGCCGTTATGAAATCAGGTCAATATGCTTATATCGGCCGCAAACAGCGTAAACGCGATTTTCGCCGCTTGTGGATTACCAGAATTTCTGCCGCTGCCAAGCTAAACGGTATGAATTATTCAACATTTATGAACGGTCTTAAAAAGGCTGATATTCAACTGAATCGTAAAATGCTTGCAGAACTTGCGATTTCCGATGCTGATGCCTTTACTGCTCTCACCGAAAAGGCAAAAGCCACACTTTAATACTATCATTAAGTATACGGGCTGACACACTTTTTTTCATTGTGTGTCAGCCCCTTTTTTATATGTTTCAATTTTATATTATAACCAAGTGGACTACTATGGCGGAAATCGCACTCAGCAGGGTGCCAAGCAAATAATACTCGGCAAATGCTTTATCTTTTGATATTTTATCATATCTGGCAATCGATTTCGCGGTAAGAACCAGACCGATGGCGGAATATTGACCTATTGATAATAAGACCAACATAACCAACCTTTCTAAAAGCCCAATAAATCCGCCTGCACTTTCTTGGGTGTTTTCGTTTGTTTCAGCTGGTTTATACATGGAAAGCATTTTCTTTATCGTTATATTTGTCGGCTTCCAAATTAAAAGAATAGCCAAAAGCCATAGAAAACACTGCTTTAAGGGTGCTCCTATAATATCAGCGATGTTTTTTAAGGTTGGCAGTACCGATATTGTATATCCGTTAACGGTAAAAATATATGTAATGATTGAAATAAACATCAAATGCAGAATCTGATCCGAAATATATATATTTCGCTTTTTATTCTGAGTTATTTCCTTTTGATATTTTGTGTACAGAAATTTTATCAAATCAATAACGGCATGGCCGAGGGACAAAAGCATGCTCCCGATAAGAAGTCTGCTATCAAAAAAGGGTATCACGACCATAAAACATGCAAAGGTATAAATCACACTGTGTTTAATCAAAGCTTTAACACTTTCGACTTTTTCATCTGCAAGTTTACAGCTTTGGAGGTAATAATCACCTATTATATGGGCGAGTAAGAATAGTAAAAATATTATTTTAAACATCAGTTCCCACCTTTATTTTTGATAGTATTGATGATAATTTCTCCATACCGTTTTTATAGGTATAATAATCGGCGTTTAAGAGGCTTCTGCTCACACCGGATTGTTTAATTCCAAGTTTTTCGGCGGTTTTATACTGATTATGATCGCACTCCATATAAGCAGCAATTATCTCTCTCTGTCTTGAAGTCCAGCTTTTTTCAATTGTTGAACATAAGGAAAATATAACATTTAACAATGAATCTAAATAATCATTATCTCCTTGGGTCGAAATCATTATGTTTGTCTCATATGTTTCTTTTTTGTTTTCCAGTTTTTTTATATATTCTATCATTTCGCGGGCGTTATGATATGCAGGTCCATCTGCACCCAAAGGCATATTTCTGTTTATTCCCGTGGTTATCTCGCCAACGCCTATCCCGAAACGTATATTTACGGGAGCCATCTTTTGCCTAATCTCTAATATTATATTTATGATGTTTTCACCGTTATTTAACAGCCCCTGAAACTCATCGCCCAAGGTAATCATAAAATCAGACCCTATGTCTTGATGATATTTTTGATTTATTAAATTTAAGACTTTCTGCATCTTATTTTGTATTTCTTTTCGTTCATGCAGTTTTCTTGATTTTTTTATATCACCGATCACCGCTATATACGAATTATAGTTGAATTTATACACAAAAGCACCTCCGTAAAGGTATTATATACCATTGCTTTTGCAAAAGCAATGCAAGTACATAATCATCAATTATGTACTTGTAGATACATAATCATTAATTATGTACTTGTAGATACATAATCACCAATTATGTGCCCACAGACACATAATCATCAATCAATTATACCCGGGAATAACAAACAGGGGCTGCACAAAATGCAACCCCTGTTTGTTATTGTATTATTTTTCCGAGGCGACTGCTTCCTCATTACTGTTATTGAAGGTAAAGCCGTTTTCATCTGCATCCACCACAATGTTACTGCCTGTTTTGAATTCGCCTTCCAGGATTTTCTCGGCAAGAGAATCTTCAATTTTAGACTGTATGGCTCTGCGTAGCGGGCGAGCACCGTAAGTAGGATCAAATCCCTCTTCCGATATTCTATCAACAGCCGCATCAGTTACCGTAACACTAATATCCATATCTGCCATTCGTTTATCCAACTGGGTTAACATACGACGGGCAATCTCGTGTATATCATTTTTTGAGAGCTTCCTGAATACTATAATTTCGTCAACACGGTTGAGAAATTCGGGTCTGAATGCGCGTTTAAGTTCTCCCAATACATTTTCACGAATACGCTTCTGATCCGCTTCGTTATCTTCATCACTCTCACCTCGGCCGCCGGTGCCGAATCCCAAACCATGTTTTTCGGTTATGAGCCGCGCCCCGACATTGGAAGTCATTATTAAGATTGTGTTCTTAAAATCAACCCGCCGTCCTTGAGCATCTGTAAGAATACCATCCTCAAGAATCTGAAGCAGAATATTAAATACATCAGGGTGAGCTTTTTCAATTTCATCGAACAGCACTACCGAATATGGTTTACGGCGAATTTTCTCGGTAAGCTGACCACCCTCGTCATAGCCTACATATCCCGGAGGAGAACCCACAAGTCGAGATACCGTGTGTTTCTCCATATATTCAGACATATCCAGCCTTATCATGGCGTTTTCATCACCAAACATCGCTTCGGCCAAAGCCTTGCAAAGTTCGGTTTTTCCGACGCCTGTAGGTCCAAGGAAGATAAATGAACCGGTAGGTCTTTTTGGGTCCTTGAGCCCGACCCGACCGCGGCGTATTGCCTTGGATACAGCCGTAACCGCTTCATCCTGACCTACAAGTCGCTTATGGAGTATTTCCTCCATTCGAAGCAGACGTTGCCCCTCTTCCTCGGTAAGCTG
>JAQUHC010000108.1 GCA_028683785.1 Oscillospiraceae bacterium | reverse complement strand
TTCATGGTTTTCATATAAGGACGAAAGGCTTGGGCAGGGGCGCGATAATATAAGAGTATTAATCAAAGAAAACCCCGAGCTTGCTGCCGAGATTGAGAAACAAGTTCGCGAAAATATCGACAAGCTTAACCCCGCCCGGCGCACGGTTGCCCCCAGGTCGATTCAACCGACCGAAATCCCTATTGAAGCTGCTGCAAAGGTTACCGCGGGTGCTGCCAAAGCAAAGATCGATATTTCGGTAGACGATTAAAATCAAAAGATATCATGTAAAGGTATGATTGATTATGGTTATAACCGAACTCAAAAAGCGGCGCGGCCGGCTGTATCTGCTTGTGTTTGACGGCAGGCAGCCGGTGACGGTTGATATCAACACATTCGAGGAGTCACCCTATAAGGTTGGCTCCTCATTGTCTGATGAGCAGTTGGAGGAGCTTCTTTTATTATCTCAGATTCGCCGTGCGAAAGAAAAAGCGTTTTATCTTCTGTCCCTGCGCGATCATTCCAAAGCCGAGTTGAAAAACAAACTGCGGAAATATGCAGACGACAAAATTGCCGAGGATACGGCAGATAAAATGGAGGAGTTGGGACTTATTAATGACCTCTCCTTTGCAAAAAGGCGGGCAAGCGATTTAATTTGTCGCAAGCAATATCCTAAGCAAAGGGTGCTACGGGAACTTTGCACACTCGGAATTGACAGCGAAACAGCTCAACATATAATTGACGATATGGAATGTGATGATGTTGAGCAGGCACTTGCGTTGCTTGACAGAAAATATTATAATAAGAAAAGCAATGAAGAGGATATCCGTAAAACCGCAGCCGCACTTGCCCGTTTCGGTTTTAGCGGTGATACCGTTCGCAAAGCCATAAATGAATGGAAATCTAAAGAACAGGATTATGATGTCGATGAATTATAAGGTGGGAATGGTTTCGCTCGGCTGTCCGAAAAATCAAATGGATGCCGAGCTTATGCTTGCTCGTATTAAAAACGCGGGTTTTGAGCTGATCGCCGACAGCGGTCTTGCCGATGTGGTTGTGATTAATACATGCGGCTTTATCGAGGATGCAAAAAAAGAATCAATAGAACAGATTATCGAATTCGGCAAGCTGAAAGAGGAAGGGCGCATAAAGCGCATAATCGTAACCGGCTGTATGGCAGAGCGTTATCGTGATGAGATTGTTAAGGAGCTTCCCGAATGTGATGCCGTGCTCGGGCTCGGCGCAAACGGTGATATAGTTGAAGCTCTGAAATCGGTTATTGACGGTGAGCGGGTTGTCCGTTTCCCGGAAAAAGCATGTTGGAGCTTGGACGGCGAGCGTTTACAGACCACTCCCGAATATTTCGCATATATCCGTGTCGGAGACGGATGTGATAACTGTTGTACATATTGTGCCATTCCGGAAATCCGCGGCAGGCTTCGGAGCCGACGAATGGAAACCATTGTTGATGAAGCGCATAAACTGGTAGAAAGCGGCGTTAAGGAATTAGTACTTGTAGCCCAGGATACCACTTTATACGGGGTTGATTTATATGGTAATCATGCTTTACCCGAGCTGCTGGAGCGGCTTTGTGAAATCGATGGGCTGCGCTGGATACGCCTGCTTTATTGTTATCCCGAGCATATTATCGATCGTTTACTTGAGGTTATTGCAACACGAGATAAGATGGTTAAATATATGGATATACCCATTCAACATGTCAGCGGCAGCATCCTTTCTGCCATGAACAGGCAGGGCAACAGAAAGATGCTTGCCGAAAAAACCAGAAAAATCCGTAAAGCTGTTCCCGGCATAATACTCAGAACAACCGTTATGACCGGATTCCCGGGTGAGGGGCAGGCTGAATTTGATGAGCTTTGCGATTTTATCAAGGAAATGGAATTTGAACGGCTTGGCTGTTTCGCTTTTTCACCCGAGGAGGGTACTGCGGCAGCCGTCATGCCTAATCAGGTGGACGATAGGGAAAAGCAGCGCCGACGTGATATTGTCATGCAGGAGCAAAGCAGGATTTCGGACGAGTTTAACCGATCTCAAATTGGGAAAACATTCGAGGTGTTGGTCGAAAGCTATGACCGTTATGCCGGCTGTTGGTTTGGACGCAGTGCGGCAGATGCACCCGATATAGATGGAAAGGTCTTCTTTTCTTGTCCTTCGGGCAGGGTAAAGCCGGGGGATATGGTGAAGGTTAATATTACCGATTCAATGGATTGGGATTTGATAGGGGAGTGCTGCAATTGAATACGCCAAACAAGCTGACCATGGTGCGTATAATCATGGCGCCGCTGTTTTTACTTTTGATGTTGCTTGACTTTCCGTTTCATTATGTTATTTCCGGTTTGGTATTCGGAGCGGCTGCACTTACCGATTATTTTGACGGTCGTATCGCGCGCTCAAGGGGTCTAATCACCAATTTCGGGAAATTCCTTGACCCGTTGGCGGACAAGATGCTGACAACAGCCGCTTTTCTGGGATTTTTATATACAGGAAATATCGATGTATGGGCGGTTATGTTAATTTTAACCCGTGAATTTATGGTTACATCTATCAGGCTTATTGCAGCAAGAGATGGTGTTGTTGTCGCCGCAAGCTTGTCTGGTAAGGTAAAAACGGTTGCACAATTTGTGGCCATATTGTTTATGCTGGCTGCCCTTGAATTTTCAACCTGGCAGAACTCTATCCTTTCCGGAATGAATATTCCGGTCGCTGTTTTTGATATACCCCGTTTTATCGGTCGTATTTTTATCTGGATTTCGGTAGTATTTACCCTGATTTCCGGGTTTCAATATGTATGGGAGCTTCGGCATTATTTCAAATACGAAAAATAGATGAGTTTTAAATGATGGTTAAAAATGAGCCTGCCGATTAGCATTAATAATAAGGGAGTCATAAGTTTGAAAAATAAATTTTTCAAACTTTTCACTGCGAAAGGATGGTCATTAATATGTTTGACCGCATAAAGGAAGACATTGCTGTTATAAAAGATAAAGATCCTGCCGCTCGTTCTTCGGTAGAGGTGATGCTTCTGTATAATGGATTTAAAGCTGTCCGTATTTATCGCCGTGCCAACTGGTTTTTAAAGCATAACATGAGATTTATCGCCCGCTGGCTTTCCCAGCGCTGCGTCCGCAGAACAAACATAGAAATTCATCCCGGGGCAACGATAGGCCGCCGCCTTTTTATCGACCACGGAACCGGAGTTGTAATCGGTGAAACCACGATAATTGGGGATGACTGCACCATTTATCAGGGTGTAACACTGGGCGGAACGGGGAAGGATAAGGGAAAACGGCATCCTACACTCGGCAATAATGTTATGGTGGGGGCAGGGGCAAAGGTTTTGGGACCCATCACGGTAGGCAATGATGTAAGGATTGCCGCCGGGGCGGTTGTGCTAAATGATATACCCGACGGTTGTACCGCGGTTGGCGTTCCCGCGCGTATTGCCCGCCGAAACGGTGCAAAAATAATGGATATGGATCAGGTGCATATTCCCGATCCGGTATCGCAGGAACTTTGCCGCTTAGAAGCCCGGATTGATAAGCTTGAAGGGTTGCTGAGCTCGGAAGAAAACCGGAAATGACTGTAAAAAAAAGCTGATGTAAATCTAGGGGGATATAGGGCATTGAAAATCTTTAACACGCTGACAGGAAAAAAGGAAGAACTCAAAACGGTGGAAGAGGGAGTTGTGCGGATTTACGCATGCGGACCTACCGTTTATAATCTTATACACATCGGGAACGCGCGTCCGCTGTGCGTATTCGATGTACTGCACCGTTATCTTGACTGGCGGGGATGGGATGTTCGGTTTGTTCAGAATTTTACCGATATCGATGATAAAATAATCAACCGTGCAAATGAAGAAGGCGTGACCTATGATGTTATTGCCCAAAGGTATATCGACGAGTTTTGGAAGGATGCCCAGGGGTTAAACATCCTGAGGGCAACAGAGCATCCGCGCGCCACAGAGAACATTGATGAAATAATCGCGATTATTTCCGAATTGATTGAAAAGGATTATGCTTATGCCACGCCGGATGGGGATGTATATTTCCGAACTGGGAAATTCAGCGAATACGGTAAGCTTTCTAATCAACCGCTTGAAGATTTGAAATCGGGCGCGCGGATTGATGTGAGCGAGATTAAAGAGGATGCGATGGATTTTGCACTGTGGAAAGCCGCGAAAGCCGGAGAGCCTTTCTGGACCTCTCCCTGGGGAAACGGCCGCCCAGGTTGGCATATTGAATGCTCGGCAATGGCGCGGCGTTATTTGGGTAAAACCATCGATATTCACGGCGGCGGTCAGGATTTAATTTTTCCCCACCATGAAAATGAAATTGCACAGAGCGAGTGCTGCAACGGAGTACCGTTCGCGCGCTACTGGATGCATAACGGATTTATCAGTATAGATAACAAAAAGATGTCAAAATCGCTGGGTAATTTCTTTACTGTACGGGATGTTGCCGAAAAATACGGATATGAACCTATAAGATTTTTTCTTATTTCTTCTTCTTATTGCAGCCCGATTAATTATAGTATCGAGATTATCGAGCAGAGCATTTCTGCACTTGACCGGTTGTATACATGCCGACAAAACCTTGAATTTTCCCTTAAAAACGCCCAGCCGGATGGGACAGCAGAGGATGGCGCGGTGCTTGAAATACTGGAGGAACGCCGCCGACAGTTTATAGAGTCCATGGAGGATGATCTAAACACCGCGGATGCCATTGCCGCCCTGTTTGAGCTTGTACGCGATATCAATGTGGCAACCGCGACATCTGCATCTCCTTCAAAAAAGGTTTGCGAAAAATCGCTGGCGTTATTTAACGAGCTTACCGGTGTGCTGGGCATTCTATATGACAGGAAACAAGCCGAGCCTGACAGCGAAATTGAAGCATTGATTGAAAAACGCAGTCAGGCCAGGCAACAGAAAAACTGGGCCGAATCCGACAGAATTCGGGATGAACTGAAAGGTATGGGAGTAATCCTTGAAGATACACCACAGGGCGTAAAATGGCATAGGGGATAAGCAAAAAATGAGCAGAAGTATAATAAGCATTACACTTAATCCATCGATTGACATCACCATATGGACAGACGGTTTACACAGGGATAAGGTCAACCGTGTTACCCGAGAAACGCGGGAGGTCGGGGGAAAAGGGATAAATGTATCTCGGGTGGCAAATTCTCTGGGGCAGCAGACATTATGCATCGGCGTGGCGGGCGATGATAATTACCTTGAATTTTCAGGTCGTCTTGAGCAAGAGAACCTTCGATATGAGTTTGTAAAAACCCAAGGCTCTGTGCGTGAAAACCTGACCATAAGAAGCAATGACCAAACCATAAAGATTAACCGAAAAGGGCCGCCTGTTTCCGCCATGATAATCGGGGCGTTGATGGAACTGATTAAAAGCAGGGTGCGTCCGGGTGATATTGTGGTTTTTGCGGGAAGTCTTCCGGAAAATGTCGATATTAAGGATTATATCGAGCTTATTATTGCGGTGAAAAATGTCGGAGCACTAATAGCAATTGACAGTGATATATTAACCGTCGAGGATTACCGGGTGGTCAGGCCTTGGCTAATCAAGCCCAATTTACATGAACTGCGCAGCATAGTTAAGCTAAAAGGCGATTCGATTGATGATATTATTGAGGCGGTATATTCGCTTTATGAAGTCGGGGTTGAAAATGTATTGGTTTCACTTGGGGGAGACGGGATGGTGCATGTATCAAACGACGGCATTTTGCGCGTTTCTGTCCCGAAGGTAGAGGTGAAGTCAACCGTAGGAGCCGGAGACAGTGCGCTGGCGGGCTACATAGTCGGTTTCATCAAGGGCAGAACAACCGAGGATTGCGTTCGCCTTGCTGCGGCATGCGGAACATCCAGCGTTATGTTGGATGGGACAAGGCTGACAACCAGCGCTGCTGCCAATGATATTGCAGATAAAACCAGTATACAAAGGGTTGAACATAACTGAATAAATCGGGAAGGGCGTTGATATGGAATTAAAAATATCAAGATCGGGCAAGGCGCTGGCATATCAGATATCGACGATTATCATTACGGCTTTTACTTTCTACTTCGTACGGTTGATGAACTCGGCGGAAACGATAGAAGCGGCATATTTTCGTTCGAATTCGTATATGTTCGCGGTTGCCTCGGTTTTGCTCGGCTGCGGGATATACTCATATATTTCATACACACGACATTACCGTGAACATGCGGGTGATTCGTTACTGTTGGTACTTGTCGGTCTTGCCCTTATGATTATATCGGTATCGTCTACTATTGTTTTCGGCGGCTTGGATATGCCGTTTACCGAGCAGGGATATAATGCAGCAAATATAAATATCATTGCATTATCGGCACTTCCGATACCCTTTTTTATTAAGGGTCTGGTGCTATCACTCGGCAGGGGCTTTGAAAAAAAGCCAAATCAAATATCGGCTTGGGTTGCATGCGGGGTTGTCGCTGTCCTAATTATAATTGCGTTTTTACTCGGCGGAATGTTTAGTCTGGTTGAATATCGGCAGGAAACGATTACTCCGCCTTTGGACGATTATTATATTTATACTAATCTCATACTAAATCCAACTATAACTATTCCATAATTATCGCTCATGGCGCGTTCTTGCCCGCAAGAACGCATCGCTCTATTCTGGAATGTTTTAAAATGGATTTAGTATCAAATAAAAGCCTTCCTGTTGCAGCAATCGTTAATTTTTTTTGAACTATATTCTATTTCGTTGAAGTTCCCGATAAAAAAAGGTACAATATTAATAGAAATGATAGTTCTACGCTACGCGGGCAAGAATTAGTCGGCGAGCGAAAGGAAATGGTGACTATGTTCTTTTATGAAGGGTATGTATGTCCCGTTTGTCGGAAAAAATTTCAGGAGCAAGAAGATATTGTTGCCTGTCCTGATTGCGGCGCGCCTCATCACAGAAGCTGCTGGAATCAGGGGGGGCAATGTAGTTATGCGGAGGATCACGGGACCTCCCGGCAATGGAAGCGTCCTGAGGAAACCTCCGCCCGACCGACATATTCGGATGTCTCGTTTGATGGATCGGAACAGGCGCGCACCTGTTCCCGCTGCGGGAAGGTTAATCCTGAATATGCCGAATTTTGTGCCCGTTGCGGGTTGGGACTGAAACCCCCCGAATGGAAAAGCGATGTTCCGAATAATAACTATGCGGGTTCACAATATC
>JAQUHC010000107.1 GCA_028683785.1 Oscillospiraceae bacterium | reverse complement strand
TCGCCATCCTGTCTGCCGTCAAAATAAATCCGTCCTGCAAGGGTGAACAAAACAAATTCCTTGGTTAAATCAGTTTCCAATCGCGATACAATAAGCCGCACCTCCCGGCTTCCTCCGGTATGGGTTATGCTTCGGGTCAGGGGAACGGTAATTGCATCGGTTACCCCATCGGGTATCAGCAATTCGGTTGTATAATAATTGCTCATGCCGTCCATAAACTCAACCCGATAAAGATATTCAGGCGAGATAAGCCTGTCGTCAAGAGTGAATATCAACCGGGTAGCACAATGATCTCCCTGAACTCCCGCGAACTGGGGTGTTTTGGGTGTAATTCCGTCAATGTCGGCGTTAAACCGTATCGTCCGCAACAGCATGGTCTACGCCTCCCTTTGCATCGGATATGGCTTTAAGCCCCGCCAAAGCCCTCTCGGTCTGCCTTTTCAATATCAGCTTTTGAATGGTGTTAATATTGATGTATCGATCTTCGCTTATAGATATTCCTGCCATCACCCCAACCCCTTTCCGTATGTACGGTAATAAATTGTTAAGCCTCCGATCGATATCGGTCCCCTCCCTTGCAGCATCAGCCCGAATTGTCTGACACCGACCGCATTCGGTGCAAGGCGCAGCAGTTCGCCGTCAAACGACCGTTCTATCGGCACGCCGCCGGAAATGTCGCCGTATTCATCCGTATATGCAACCTCGACATAGGATGAAACGTCGCCTTCAAGCTCAAGGTACAGACGAAAAATATCCTTCAGCCGCTCAGGACGATCAAAATCAAATAGTCCGGTCCGGATAATAAAATCAACAGGTACGGTTTTGGCAGTGAGTATTCCGCCCTCGCTCACAAGCACTTCATCCTGAACCCCACAAAAAACGGCGCCAGCCGTTCCGGTCTTTGCCCCGCATTCACATGATCCGCGTATCACCATTTCATCCCTGCTTGACATCATAAAAAGGGGGATGATACCGCAATCAATCCTCCAGCGCATCCAGGGTATACGGGACTGCATATTGCTGTTTGCGGCGTTCTGCAAAAATGCGGTATAATCGGGATTACAATAATCGAATAAAAATATTTCATTGCCGAGCATAAGCAGATAATGCCCCTTATAATCGGCAGAACAGGCCAACTTCAATTCGGCTTGTGAATATATGGCAAGCATATCGGCTATGGGAGCAGATATCGTGCGAACATCGTTTTGAGAGTACTGATTTTCAGCCGCGAGGGCAAAAATTCTGCCGTTTCCCATCCAAACCAGACGGTTATCACAAAGGCGGATGGTTGAAGGACAATCACATCCGATAAAGGGATGGAGCTGTGCAACCGGAAAGCGGGCAGCATTGGCGGTTGCATCAATAACCGAGCCGTCGTAATTATATCTGGGGGCGCGGCTGCCCGAAGCGTATGCCGCGCAGTACATTTCGCGCTCCTTAAAAATTATCAACCTTTCCCCCTGCTTGGCGAACGCCGTCACCGCCTGTCCTGCATCCCCGATATAAGCAAAATTATTTTCTGGGAAATACAGGGGATTGTTCACCTCACTCCAATGAACCAAATTCGGGTTTTTCGGATGACCGGACACAAAAAGCCTTGCCCCACCGTTTTCCCCGATTCGGTCGCTTCCGAACCAGGAGCAAATTCGCATCGAGCATATTATGTCTCGACCGACCGATCTTGTTTTCGAAGCGACCACTTCCAGATTATTATTGATTCCCGATGCGGAAAACCAACGGACGGCGCTAATATCACTCTGAACACAATAAATATAACCTCCCGTTCGGCTCACATGCACCGAAATGCCCCACTCATCGTCGGGAGAAGAATTTGAACCGGCGGGTATGGTATATGAATATATTGTGCCGTCCTCCTCGGTGTAATTGACAATGATATCGGTATTGTCCAGCTGCTTATACGGCAGAAAAAAGTACCGTCCGTTTTCACCGGTTGTAGTAAACCGAGCGCGAAATTTAGGCGTAAGCAGATTAATCCCCTCATATACCCCGCCGGGTGACCGGGCATTTTCGGTTGTATAGCTTCCCTGTCCGTTTATCATCACAAGAGGAACATAGGCCAAAGAGGTGATATCCACCCATTCATCTTCTAAATCAGACGGCTCCGCCAAAATGCGCCCGACCGACGAACAGCCCCCCTGCCCGATAAATGCCACCGCGCCGTCCGGAGTTGCCGGATTCCACCCGCCGCCCCCGCTTTCAACAATCATGATTCCGGCGCATTCGGCTTGGGACATACCTGAAAGGATGATGCTTTCCCGTTCCCCTCCCTCATAATCGAGCACCGCCATAACCGCATCAAAAACGGTATTGCCATCCGACATTCTGCCATAAATCCGTCCGAGCCTTCGCTGTAATCCGGAAGATGTCGAAATGTCGGTGGTACCGCCCGAAGTCATAACCATTGATTTTCCGGTGCTGTCAATATAAGTGTCGGCAAGAACCTTAACCCCGGGTCGGGTGCGCAATTTACCCTCGACATACCACATATTTTCAGCATCCGAAAGACTATTGTCATTAAGTCTGCAATAATTAAAACCTCCGTTAAGCACTTTTACGGATTTTCGACCTTGCTTATTTTTTGATATTCTCGGGAATTCCATCAGCATCCACCCCTCGGCAATATATCAATACGGCATATATTTTTCGGCGGCACCGTTGCCCGCTTGCGAGTGTACAGGGCGGCAAATAATGCCTGAGAATCCCCGTCACCCTCGTTTTGCGCCAACAGCATGGCAACCCCATAGGGCATTATATCGTCAATTGTTTCGGGGGATAGTTCAATATTATCGTTCATCCCTTTAATGCAGCCCAATCGGTTACCCGAACGGTCAATCCGCTTAAGGTCCTCATATATCTGTATAACCGCCACCGTCCCCCGCTTAAAAAGAGCGGCATCTCGCACCGCATCCAGCTCCCCCCGACTGTTGGTATACCCCAACAGCTTGAGCGCCCGCTCCAACACCTCTTTCCCCGTTTTCATCAAACCATATCCTTTCCGAACTTGGTATCGGGCGGTGGAGAGAGAGCGCAGCGCCACCCTCCCCCGCCCTCACCGTAAAAATACTGATTATCATACTAATACTAATTTAATTTATAAACATAGATAATATCCAAGTCCGTTGAATATCTTCTTATTATGATATTAGTATCAGTAGATGTATGCCACGACTCCGGCTTTAAGGCTTTCCTTTACGATAAGGTCATAATAAAGCCTGTAATCGAATTTCCATGCATCAGCCTGCTGATTTTTATCGGGGTCAAATATGCGGACCTTTTCTGTTTTTTTAACAAGCGAAGCCCCCCGCCTCGGCATCACAAGAAGTCCTATGTTGCTTGCGCCGGTAGCTGGAACAAAGCCCCCGCCTGTCTGGTCGGGAATCCCGGGTGTCCGCCCGTCATAAAAGATATAATCGGTTTTCATACGGCTGTCCGGCATTGGCAAAAGGTAGACACCGTTAACCGACTTAACCTTCATATCAACGCCGCCCTGCTTAAAATCATTCAGGGTAATAGAGCGGCTGATTTCGGGTGAATTTTGTATTGCAGCCCACATGGTGCTGTCAATAAAGGCCACAAGTTCCTCATCATATCCCAGATTGTTATAAACCGAGTTGCAGGCATGGTTGAATATTGTAAAAGCCTCGGTAGCGGGTTGCCCTATCACGGTCTGCCCCTGCATTTCGGCAAGGGCACCCAGCTTGGACAGGACATAAGCATCCATTTCCGGTATTACCTTGGTGCGTACAAACTCGCCCATAACCTGCCCTGCCAGCCCCGGTATACCGGTTTCATCACAATCCTGTGCATCCAGCATAAAGCTGCGGCCTCTATCCATTGCCAGCTCATAAGCCGTATTTGCAACACTGATCGAGCCCTGTGCAAAGCCTCCGTCGCGGTCATAATCGCCCAGTCCCGAAAATTCCACATTCGGAATAAGGACGGTTCCGACTCCCACAAATTTGACCTTCATGGCGTTGTCCGCCAAAAATCCGGTCATTGCTTTTTGCACAACCGCCTTATCCAGTTCCCCGGTCATTTTTTCCGATAATGCAATTGTATTTATAGCCATTTTTATGACCATCCTTTCGCAGTGAAAAGTTTGAAAAATTTTTTCTCAAACTTCATTCTTCCTTTCTTTATCCCAGTGCCGTATAAAATGCATGCTCAAAGGAATTCAAATCGGTTTCGGGAGAGTTTCGTTTCCCCTCCAAAGAGCCGGCCGACCGCGCTGCCGCCTGTGCTTGTGTCGCCTGCGCCGCCGCAGCCTTCTTTTTTTCTTGCAGCTCATATCTGAGATAGGCATCCAGCAGGCACAGATTTTCCTTAACCGCACTGTCGACCACGGCTGACGGCACATCTTCAAATCCCGCAAACCGATCGGGCACCTCCTTGACAAGGAGCAAAAAGTCATCCGCCAGCCTCTCCTCGAGCCCTGTCTGCAAATCCTGCTGCTCCTGCCGTATCTGTTCTTGGGCACAGGCCTGCTCATATCTGCGCTGCATTTCCGCCTTTTGGGTTTCATGCAGCCTTTTTGCCGCCGCTTGATTGCCGCCGCATTCCTCCAAAAGTCGAGCGTAAAGCCTCTCGTCAAAATCTTCCTGCACCAGCTCAATCAACTCGCTTACCGATTTTCCTTGGGATAATGCCATATATCTCAGCTTTTCATGTTGGGGGCGAAAGCTCTCCCACTTAAGCCCCATTTCCACAAGCGGGACTGCCTGCTCTACGGTGTATGTACGCTCCTGTTTATTGAACTTTACGCATACCGTTGTATCTGCTTCATCGGGCGGGCTTTCCTTACCGTCATCCCTTTCCCCCGATATTTCAGGGGCTGAGTATGATGCTTCGTCGGTACTGTCTTTCTCCTGCAAAGGCTGTGACGGTATGGCTGCCGTATCCTCAGCCTCGGGCGGGAGGTTTTCTCGGTCGGTTTGCTTATACTCTGCAGCTTCGGCCTCTGGCTGGGCGTCAGGCTGCGAGATTTTTAATTCGTTATACATAAGCTTTTCCCCTTTTTCGTCATTTGGATTTATATTTCGGCATCTCATCCCCGTTATAATTCATAAAATTCAGTATTTCCCGTCGTTGTATTTCCCGTTGTTGTCTTTCCGGCTCCCGCTGTCTTTCTTCAGTAGTGAGCCCTCGGTTATTTAACGATCTTACCTGCCTTGTTCGTGCTGGTTTATTCATCACCCCTAATATTGCCCCAGCACAAAACCCGGCACAAAAAGCTGATAAAATTCCGCACAAAATCATAATCAGCATAAAAACAACCTCCTTTTTTATTAAAGCGTCAAACCGCCCAACCCCCCTTAAAATCCGAAGCAAGCACGCCCTTCATCGTCCTGTTATTTCGTCCACGATTGTGACTTTTCTGCGGGCGGAAAAACAATATATCCTCCATTGCATACCGCATGGCATCCATCAGATGATTGTTGTCGTCCTCCGGTCGATTTTGAGCCTGTCCTACAGCCGACTTTTCCCACCGATAGGATGAAAGCTCCGCAATTGTATTACTGCACGACGGATGCACAATCATTCGGTATTCCTGCAATTTCGCAATGCCGTTTAACACCGAATCCCGCCCCTTGCGTGCCGAAATTATTCTTGTAATCCCAATCCTGCGCAAATCCTCATTGCTTTTCGGTTCTGCCGAATCCGCCCTTATCCGCTCCTTGGAAAAGCCCTTGGCGATAATCATGGCGGCTATAGCATCATTCAGCATCCTTGTTTCATAATGCTCGCCATAGATATAAATCATTTTATCTACCGGATTGACCGCCATTGCAATAAAGGCGGTGGGGTCGTTGGTATATCCGTAATCTAAGCCGAAAACATGGCGGTATTTCCACCCGTCGGGGGATTTATTCCCGGTAATCGAAGAAATAACAAACTCGGCTGTCTCCCACCGCTCATAAACAAGCCCCTCTGAAACTCCCCAATCACCGAGTCCGGCAACCGCATATCGTCTGGGATTTTCGGTACGCAACCGCTCATAAACCGCCAGATCGGTCTCATCCAAAAACTCGTTGCATTTATAGTTGGTGGTCAAGGCAAGAACATCCGGGCTTTCGGTATCAAAAAACCTCTTTTTCAACCAATGCCTCTCATCCCAAGGGTTAAATGTGAGGGTGGTCTGCTTAAATAACGGAGGGGGGATTTCACCCCGCGGCACCGATAAATCCAGCTTATCAAAATCCGCCTGAGAATCTATTTCAAATGCCTCCTCCACCCAGACCCAGCATAAATAACCGCTGTCAACAGTTGTGGATGCCAGTTTAAATACATCATCAAATCCGCGAAAGAGAATGCGCTGCCCGGTGGGAATATACCGAAGCTCAAGCGGCGAAACTGTGGCTTTCCAGCAGTCGTTCACACCCAGACGATTTATAGCCCATTTAAGCTGGGCGTATGTCGAGTTATAATGGGTGTTAAATATGTTACGAACAACCAGCAGATTGGATTGAGGATATTTCATAAGCTGAACGATAAACCACAAAGCCGCCGTCGTGGATTTTTTAGAAGCCTTGCCCCCCTTGACAACCCTATAACGCAGACGGCAATCCCAAAATTTCCGATATCCCCGCCCCACAGCCTCGGCAAGATTTATTTTTTTGACCTCATCCTGTTTTCCCATAAGTATCCCCCCGTATAGGGCTTATACTAATTTAATTTATAAACATAGATAATATCCAAGTCCGTTGTATATCTTCTTATTATGATATTTCTATATATTTATTTTAAATTAGTATTATCCGCTCGGAGTTGTTCTTCCGGTATTTTTCAATTCATTTATCAATCGGGAAAGCTCGGGCACGGTACCCTTAGGCAACCGAGTAAGGTACTGAACGGAATCAATCACCTTTCTGTCGAACAGACTGTCCAGAGTATTTATGGACTGCTCTTCACCCCACAGGACGGCGGGTCCCACATCCACCCTGGTAGAAATCAGCAAACCTCGGTATCTTTCACCGTCGAACGGCAGGTACCAGGTGCCGCTTTCATCTCGTATTTTCAGCTTGCGTTGGCCGTAATGAGTAACCCAGAACTCGGACCAAATTCGAGCTATATCCTCAATAAAGCTGTAAAAACGGTTCTGCACCGATAAAAGGGGCATGGTTGCGGTTTCTCGAACAGCCATAATTGCCGCTCTGTTATCCGGACGAACATCACCCAAAACCACATCGTTTGCCCCCGAC
>JAQUHC010000106.1 GCA_028683785.1 Oscillospiraceae bacterium | reverse complement strand
CAACAAAATGTGTTTGAACGGCATACCGCTCAACCCTCCCGCCTTCCACCTCGCGTAATCCGCGGATAAAGTAGGTTATTCCGTCTTTTTCACGACGGTTTTCATATAGGTTTAAATTACCTTCATGCCAAAACACCATGGAGCGCCTCCAAAAGCCGCATTAAACAACCAAAATTTTATTCCAATGCAAATTTAGCTATTCGCTCAGGAAGATTTTCCTTGCTTGCAGAAATGGTCATAACAAGATTTGCACCCGAAATTTTGCACATTGAGTTAAGTTTCTCGATGAAATCGGCCAGCTCATCCATGTCGCTGCCTCCAATTTTTAATGTAGAATCCACAAAAATATCGGTAATATCGTAATTGCCCGCACACATTCCCGAAATAAATCCGTAGAACGCATCATAGCCCTTGATACCGTACTCGTCGGCGGCAACCAGCCTTGTTTTATACCCGATATTGTAAGAAAGCTGGCTGTTTTTTTCGATAAGAACCACATTGCCTTTTGACTGGGCTGTTGCCTCGTTACACATGTCAATCAGGTGCTTGGTCTTGCCCGAACCCTTGTTGCCGAGGATTAATTTAATCATTTTCATTCCTCCTAAAATATAGTATATCCGCAATCTGCGGTGTTAGACGGTTATAACGGAAAGGTGAAAAAGCAGTCAGCGCCCAAGTCTTTGCTCTAAAACCGCTCTTTCTTTTTCATATCCGGGCTTTCCGAGTAATGCGAACATATTTCGTTTATAGCTTTCTACACCCGGTTGGTTAAACGGGTTTACACCCAGTAAATATCCCGAAATTGCACAGGCTTTTTCAAAGAAATATATAAGATATCCAAGCTCCGACTCGTTAATAGCGGGAACTTTCAGCACAATACTGGGTGTTCCGCCGTCGCTGTGGGCAAGCACCGTCCCCTCAAATGCCTTTTGATTGATATATTCCATGGTGCATCCGGTAAGGAAGTTAAGCCCGTCCGCATTTTCTTTATCCTCTTTGATAACCATTTCTTTTTGTGTTTTATCAAATAATACGACGGTTTCAAACAGGATATTTGACCCATCCTGAACAAACTGACCGAGTGAATGAAGGTCTGTCGAGAAAACAACAGAAGCCGGGAACAAGCCCTTGCCGTCCTTGCCCTCACTCTCGCCGTAGAGCTGTTTCCACCATTCGGACATCATGGCATAATTGGACTCGTAGCTCACCATCAATTCAACCGCGCGTCCCTTTCTGTGAAGGATGTTTCTGACGGCGGCATATAGATAACAATCGTTTTTATTCAGGTCGGGGTCAGATAACGCCTGCTCTGCTTCGGCTGCGCCCTTCATAAGACTGTCTATATCACATCCGGCAACCGCAATCGGAAGAAGACCGACCGCCGTAAGAACCGAAAAGCGGCCGCCTATATCATCAGGTACAACAAAAGTTTCATACCCCTCACGATTGCACAATTCCTTTAATGTGCCGCGTGATTTGTCGGTTGTTATATAAATCCGCTTTTTTGCCTCCTCCGCCCCGACCGTGCGCTCAAGAAAATCGCGAAAAACACGAAACGCAATGGCCGGCTCGGTGGTAGTGCCGGATTTTGATATTACATTAATCGAAAGACGGCGCCCCTCACAAAGCTCAAGAAGCTCGGCCAATGCAGTCGAGCTTATGCTGTTTCCGGCAAAATAAATATCAGGGGTATTTTTTCGCTTCAGATTATAAAGCGGGGATTTTAAAAATTCAATCGCGGCACGTGCGCCCAGATATGAACCCCCGATGCCAATTACCACAAAAACATCGGTATCCTTCTGAATGCGCGCGGCCGCGGTCTTTATGCGGGAAAATTCAATTTCATCATAATCGGTCGGCAGAGTAAGCCAACCAAGAAAATCACTGCCCAGCCCGGTTCCCTTACTAAGTTGCTCATGAGCGGCATTGACCTGCCCCTGCAGAGCATCCATCTCATGTGAAGCGATAAATCCTTCGAGATAACGAGTATCAATTGATACAGGCATATAATAATTCCTCCCTCGGTTTACATAGAGCGATCACTCCATAAGACAATCGCTCTTTGTACGATTTCATTGTACAATATCCGAGGCGTTTTTTCAACCATACTGAATTATTATTTAAGAAAATTTTACTTATTTATTTTGCATATAATTTTGTTTCCTCAATAAAGCGTTTTTAAGCAATCAACGCCCTGAATATTCTCTTGAACGCTTGAATTAAACCAAGACGAGGAACTCCGCAGGCGGCATACACTTCATATTTCGCCGCAACATTACCCTCTATCATAAGTGTCAGCTCACCTATCACCTGTCTGTCATACACAGGTGCTTCAAGATCCTCAGCCAGCGTCAGGTTTTGGGTTATGCTTTTTTCCTGCCCCTTTTTTATAAGCAGAGGTTTCAGATCGTTCATCACCGATTCCACTTTAACATCAACCCCCCGCAGTACCTTTACAGGGGTGAGCGCACCCACTTCGACTTTTGGCGTATATACAGCATAATTGGCAAATCCGTAATCCAGCATCTTTCGGGCACCGCCAAAGCGTTCATCCGTGGTTTTACAACCCAGAATTACCGCGGCAAGACCCATGCCGCTCCGCTCTGCGGTTGCAGACAGATTATGCCCCGCTTTGCCGGTTGTGCCGGTTTTAAGACCGTTTGCCCCGGGATAAAAGCGAACCAATTTATTTGTATTCACAAGCTGGGATTGACCTTTGCGCAGTGTATCCATCCAAATCGTGGTATATTTTGTGATTTTTTTATGCTTCATAAGCTCTCGTGACATCAAGGCGACATCATAAGCCGATGAATAAGCCTCGTCATCCAAACCACTGCAATCCTTGAATTGGGTATCTTTCATTCCCAGGGCGGCGGCGCGCTCGTTCATGCTTCGGACAAAGCCCTCCTCCGAGCCGTTTATGTATTCCGCCATCATCGCGCAGGCATCGTTTGCGGATACCACGGCTATTGCCTTGATAAGATCGTTTACGCTCATAATTTCGCCCGGCTCCAACCATATTTGGGAGCCGCCCATAGATGCAGCATGAGCTGAACATGCAACCGTATCATCCAGTCCGATTATACCGCTGTCCAATGCTTCCATTATCAGCAGCAGGGTCATAACCTTGTTTACAGAGGCAATCGGCAGTCTTTCATGTGAATTCTTTTCAAATAACACCTGACCGCTGGATAATTCAATTAAAACCGCAGACTTCCCTCCCACATTAAGCGAACTTGTATCGGTAGGAATAATAGGGTCGGAAGATATCCACGCCGGAAGGCTGTCGCTCATCAGTTGCTTGGCAGTCTCCCCCGATTCGATATCAATGATAACACTGCCCGCCTGTTGCGCAAACGCAGACAGCCCGCCCGCCATCGCCATTACCGCGGCAGAAAGCAGCGCCGCCATAATTTTTTTCCATTGCTTCATTGCCTGTACCTCCTCGTCTTTGGGTACTGATATAAATCTCAAATATAAAAGCCGATAAACCGGAACGATTATTTGAGATTAGTATGATATATGCGCGAGCGGACAAATTTAGTCTTGTTTCCTTGCAGATTGTCAATGCTGGACAAGCCATAATAGTATTATTACAATTTGCCGACTGCTAATCTGATAGAATATGCCTGAGTTTTCCACATAAAATATAAAGTGACGCACCATCAGCCGCAACCGGAGGTGAAAGGCTTGCATTTCTCGGCAGATAAATCGACAATAAAGGTGATGACCGTATGGATCTCGGTATTCGGCATTGTGTTATCCTCCCTGATTTCGGCACTTGCAGGCCTCCTGACACCTTGGTTACTCATAATTTCGGCAGCCGTGGGAGCCGCGACCGTTTTCGTCGCGTTGCGGTATCCGCCGAAGTATGCCTCGGTAATGAAGGTGGATTTTGACGGGATTGCGGTTAAGGCGGTAACAGGGGTCTTTATAAAAAAGCAGCTGTTTGTACCCATGACAGCCCTGAGAACATTCGAGCTTTGCTCCACCCCGGTTCAGCGGTTTTTCGGCTGTCGAACCGTAATACTTCGGTTTGCGGGAGGGGCTGTGTTTTTACCCCTGCTCCCTGTTAAACAAGCCGAGGAGCTGGTGGCGGCATTGGAGGAGTTTGAAGAATCCATATAATTTTCGGAGGTATCGAAATGGAACGGCCTCACCCTTTATATTTATATTATGACATTAAAAAATGGCTCCTGTTTTTACTCCTGCCGGTTTTTCGCTCGATATTTTCCCGACAGGATACCGTTTCGGTTATTCTATCCTCCTTGCGGGATGTGACGATCGCAGCCTGCCTGATAGCCTATTCCGTCGCCAAGTGGCGACGGGCGCGATACGCTCTGAAAGGCGGATTGACATTTGAACACGGCTTGATATTCCGCCGCTTTTTGCGTGTAACCGCTCAAGATGCCGCATCGGTTGAAATTGAACGCAGCCCGCTTATGTGGCTTACCGGAGGCAGGCGGGTAAGGATTAATACCGCCGGATTGCGTCGCCGGGCGGATGCAACCCTATATCTTCCCTCAAAGGCGGCGCTTGATATGACGGTAGAGGGTGTTGCCTGCCGCGGCCGTCGTGTATCCTCACGTATTTTCCCCACGCTTATTCTGTCGGCTTCAAGCTCGAATGCGGCGCTTGGGTTTCTGACGGTCGCCCCCGCCCTTCGTCAAACTGGTCAGATATTGGGGCGGGAGGTAACGGGTGAGGTTTACGGCCTTTTCAACCGCCTGATTTCGCTGGGCTTACCGCCTTTGTTAGATGCCGCCGCCCATGTTCTTGTTCTGGGGTGGTGCTTTGCGTTTGTACACACCTTTGCACGCACAGCCGGTTTCACAACCGAAAGAAGAGGACAGCAACTGTATCTGTTATCCGGGCTTATTACGGTCAGAAAAAATTATATCGATTGCAGCCGCATAACCACAATGGAGCTGCGGCAAACCCTTTTTATGCGGCTGTTCGGTCTGCATACCGTCACAATAACCGCGGCGGGTTACGGAAGAGAAAAGGGTGCCCGCCCTGTTATCATACCTGCCGCCCGACCGCGTGAGCTTTGCAGTGCCTTGGACACATTGATGCCCGAATATCCCACCTGCCCCGCCACCCTTCATCCCACCCGCCGGGCACTGATTGGTTATACCCTGCCCCCACTCATCCTGACGATGGGAAGCCTTATTCCCCTATATGCGGGCGGGGTATGGCATATGATTGCCGCTGTCTGGTTCCTGGCCGGAATATGGTGGCTTTCGGTTCGCCTGAGCGGCTATTCCCGCGCAGGATTCGGGGTAAGCGACAATGCGGTGACAATGAGGTATTCAAGAGGGTTGGCGCTGTATGAAATTCATGTCCCGCGAAAATTAGCTGATTGTGTACTGATAATACAGACCCCTTGGCAGCGGCGGAGCAAAACCTGTACGGTGGAGTTGCGTTGCTTCGGCGAAAAGCGGAGACGGCATCGGGTTCGCGCGCTTCCGGTTGAACAAGCACGAATTCTGGCACAAATACTAACCAGCCATTGACCTGCCGCATAATGAATGTGCGTCAGCCCCTTTTCAATAACACTTTTCAGTTTTCCCTGATCTCCCGTTGCTTTAATTTTGATTTTAATCCCTGAGAAAACAGGTTGCTCCAGTCCAGTTTAAAGACAAACAGGTAAAGGGCGATCTCCAACAAAAGGGCGGCAGCTATATCAATAATGGAGTGCTGCTTGATAAACACGGTCGAGAAACAGATTACAATGGTTGCAACAAGGGAAGCCATTTTCCATCCGCGCCGGTTACGGAACAGCTTTGATTTGCACAAGCCTATGTGGATGGCCAACTGGTTGAGAACATGAATACTGGGACAGCAGTTGGTATTGGTGTCGTTGGCGTATATATTGAACCGCACCATTCTTGAAAAATAATCATTGCCGGTAATAATCGGACGAAGCGACTGTCCGTGGGGAAATATCAAATATATAATCATGGCTGCAGCCATACCCAGATAAACCAGCATAATTGTTCGTATAAAATCACCGCGGTCGCTGAAGCAAAGCAAAATAAGCACAACAGCAATGAGGGGGAACCAGATCATATACGGTACAACAAAAACCGGTATAAAGGGGATGAGCTGATCAAGAGGACAGCTGATCCAATACTGGGGGACAATGTATTTTTCAAGCAGTATAAATTCAGCCAACAAAAGAAGATAACCGAAAAAAAGCAGCGAATGCCGATATTGCCGAATGATGGCTCGACGCCCGTCCGGCTCCAAAAAGCTCCTCATATTCGGTAAAACTATGATGGGTTGTTTTGCTTGTTTCACATTGTCCACCTCCTTTTAGCTTAAGTGATAGAAATCAACCATTTGACGATATGGCGGGCAGGGTGGTGTAAAAGCGATAGCCTGGAAATGCCTCCAGCATTTCTGCTACAGAGCAAATCTTGTCAACAAGGCATACAATCAAGGCTTCGCGAAAACGGGGAAACCGCAGGGTTAAAGGCCACATATGTTTGGCAATTATATCGCGTTCCCGTTTGGATAAATCAAAATGCTTTTCGGCATTTTTTAAAGCGATTTTTGGATGAATAAATCCGTGCCAACGCCGAGAATCCGCGGGTTTATGCCAATCATAAAGAAAAAAATCATGAAGCATCGCCCCCCGTATAAGGGCGGCTGTATCAAAGCGGATATGTAGCCTTCTGCATAGTACAAAGCTGTAAAATGAAACCGCCAGACAATGGCGCAAACATGAAGTTTGTCCGTGCTGTTTATATGAATCCATCTTCAAAATCGGTTCATATTTCATTAAAGGTTTTATTATATCAAGGTATATCTCAATTTCCTCAGGTTTAATTTTCATATTATTTCAAGCAGACCCTTTCCGCCGTCGGTTATGTTATAACCTGACATGGCAGTTGTTTCAAGCAAAGAAATGAATAACACCCGGTTGAAAGCACAAATTAATGATATCATACTCTATTATACTAATTCATCCTATTAATATCAACAATTATTTATAAACGGGTATTTTAATCAAACGCGCGTACCGTTTCTCATACGCGCGTTTGATTATGCTCGGAACCAATTCAATGTTATTTGATTTTAATTTTTATGATTTATCATGGGATTTTGCAACCAACGCACACAGATAACCAAGGAAAATTGAAATAGATATGCCTCCCGCGGCGGCGGTTATTCCTCCGGTTATAGAACCCAGCAGCCCGTTTTGTTTTACTGCTTCTCCGTTCCCTTGGCAAGTGAATAGCCGAACCCGAGCAGAGGGACGGTGGCACCTGCTCCCGCGAAATTTACAAGT
>JAQUHC010000105.1 GCA_028683785.1 Oscillospiraceae bacterium | reverse complement strand
CATACAGTCGTTGTTTGCGATTGGCTCCGGAGGATTGATGGGGCAGGGGCTTGGCAATTCTAGGCACAAGCATTTGTTTTTACCCGAGCCTCATAATGATTTTATATTTTCGGTTATTTGCGAAGAAATGGGTTTTGTAGTTGCCGTCCTGGTTATTGTGTTGTTTGTGTTGCTTATATGGCGCGGGATAACCATAGGAATGAAATTACCCGATAAATTCGGCTCGATGCTGGCAATCGGGCTTACGGTGCAGGTGGGAATTCAGGCCATCATGAATATTGCGGTTGTCACAAACGCCATACCGAATACAGGCATAAGCCTGCCGTTTTTCAGCTATGGGGGAACTTCTCTTGTAATGCTTTTGGCACAAATGGGCGTGGTGCTTTCAATATCACGCCATACATCGACAGGGGAAACTTGAAAAAAGCGATTTTTATCTATGGACGAAGGGATGGACATAATAATGCGTGTGTTGATGACCGGCGGAGGGACCGCAGGGCATATTAATCCCGCACTTTCGATTGCGGATAAAATAAGAAAAGAAAATACCAATGCGGAAATCCTGTTTGTAGGCGCTAAAGGGCGTATGGAAACCCAACTGGTTCCGGCGGCGGGATACAAAATAGAAACGGTGAATGTCAGCGGATTTCAACGCAGGCTTTCGGTTAAAAACATCGGCCGCAACATTTCTGCCGCCTTCCGTGCTTTAACGGCGGGTGCGGAATGTTCGAGAATACTAAAAAAATTTCGCCCGGATATCGCAATAGGAACCGGAGGTTATGTCAGCGGGCCTATACTGCGGAAGGCTGCGCAGATGGGTATTCCGGTTCTGGTTCACGAATCAAACGCATATCCGGGGGTCACGGTCAGGATGCTGTCAAAATATGCGGATGCTGTTTTAATTGCCGAAACGGCGTCTCGTAAATATCTTCCGGTAAGCGCCCGCATATTGGTTACCGGGAATCCGATTGGTGAAGAATTTATACAATACGACCGTGAAACAGCTCGAAAGGAGCTGGGACTGGATGAGCGTCCGATGGTTTTATCCTTCGGAGGCAGTCTGGGTGCCGAGCAGATAAATCGAGTGATGTCCGAGGTGCTTATAAAAAGTGCAAACCTTGGGAGACTGCAGCATATACACGCAACAGGCAAAAAGGGTTTTGAGGATATGCAAAGCAGACTGGCGGAGAATATAAAGAAAGATACCCCCGGAATTCGTGTGCTTGAATATATTAACGATATGGCGCGCTGTATGGCGGCAGCCGATCTTGTAATATCTCGCTGCGGCGCCATGACATTAAGTGAGCTGCCGGCAGCCGGAAGACCGTCAATTCTTATTCCCTCTCCCAATGTGGCGGAGAATCATCAATATCACAATGCCATGGCACTTGTCAATAAAGGGGCGGCGGTTTGTATTGAGGAAAAAGACCTTACTGCCGACAGGCTGTGGAGCGAGATAGAGCGGATTACATCCTCCCCGGATGATATGCGTAAAATGGGAGAAAATGCCCGAAGCGCAGCTATTTATGATGCCGCCGACCGAATTTACGCTGTGGTGATACAGACATTGAAGGACAGGAAAAAATAATAAACTTATTTATAAAGAATAAAAAAATGACCGCCGGTTACCAAAAACCGACGGTCATTTTACAGATATTCACCCCTGCGCACTTTTTTGCATAGGATGGTTTTGCAGGTGCGTGTAGACCTCGTAGGCTTGTTTTTGCCTGCGAGCCATAGAGCTGTTGCCGAAACAAAAGGGCTATCCGCCGTAGCCGGGCGGATAACTGTATTATTTTCCTTTATACATTTGCAATGAATTTGCAGCAGCCCATCACGCCCTCTCCAAATGCGAAAGGGTGCGTGATATGTCAAGACTGATAATAGAAGGCAATCATAGACTAAACGGTACTGTATCGATAAATGGTGCGAAAAACAGCGCTCTCCCGGTTCTGGCAGCCACATTGCTTGCCAGAGGAACAAGTGAAATACATAATTGTCCTTTGCTGTCCGATGTTGCTGCCTCGGTTCGCATTCTGAGATATCTCGGATGCACCGTGAGCCGCTCCGGCAGCTGTGTAACGGTGGATTCGTTGGGGCTGTGTCGAAGTGATATTCCGGATACACTTATGCGGGAAATGCGTTCGTCAATCGTGTTTCTCGGTGCAATAGCCGCACGAACAGGGGAAGCCCATATGTCTTTTCCGGGGGGGTGTGAGCTTGGAACAAGACCAATCGATCTGCATTTATCGGCGTTGCGGCAGCTTGGAATGGAGATTATCGAAGAACGGGGTCGATTGGAATGCAAGGTAAACGGAAGATTAAAAGGAACTACAATAGCCCTGTCTTTCCCGAGTGTCGGTGCTACCGAAAATATACTTTTGGCATCTGTGACGGCAGAGGGAACCACCTCTATACTTAATGCAGCGCGTGAACCCGAAATAATAGACTTATGTAAATATCTGTCCCGCTGCGGGGCTCGTATTTCAGGGGCGGGGGAAAGCGCTGTCACCGTCGAGGGAGTTGATACATTATATGGCTGTTCACATGCCGTTATGCCCGATCGCATTGAAACGGTAACATATATGGCGGCGGCTGCAATTACAGGCGGTTCGCTGGTGTTGAAATCAGTAAATCCTGAGCATATAGCCACGGTTCTTCCGGCGTTTGAAGAAGCAGGCTGTAATATTATTTCAAGCGATGGGGAGATATCGATTGTGTCACCAAAAAGGCTTCATCGCATAAGGTCGGTTCGGACAATGCCCTATCCCGGATTTCCGACCGATGCACAGGCTCCGACCATGGCAATGGTGACGGTTGCCGATGGTACCAGTGTTTTTATTGAGAATATATTTGAAAGCAGGTATAAACACGCGGGAGAACTGATGCGGTTGGGTGCCAGAATAAAAACAGAAGGTCGGGTGGCGGTCGTGGAAGGCGTGCCCCGGCTTTCGGGTGCCCAGGTGGACTGTACCGATCTTAGGGGAGGGGCGGCTTTGGTTATTGCCGGTCTTGCAGCCGACGGTATAACCGAGGTTACACAAATTCATCATATAGACCGGGGATATGAAAAGCTTGAACAAAATCTTTGCGGTCTCGGGGCGGCAATAAAAAGGGTTGAATGACTGTTATAATCACAAGAATGAAAAGGGGCAGACGCATAATGAAAATTATGCGTCTGCTCTAAAATCATGAGTTTATTCGGCAAAATTGTATTTGAGGCTGATTTATGCGTCACACTAAATCCATTCTAAAACATTCAAGAATAGAGCGATGCGTTCCTAATACTAATTTAAATTAAATTAGTATAGGAAGAACGCGCCATGAGCGATAATTATGGAATAGTTATAGTTGGATTTAGTATCAGACCCTTTGATTATTAATATTATTCTTTTCTTTTTTTGAATATATCCATGATACTGGTAAAATCTTCATCCTCGACGGTGGAAACGGGAGCAAAGCCGCCGACTTCATCCGAATCGGGCACTTTAAATGAGCCGTCGGCTGTGAACCCGGTCGCGATAACCGTGACACAAAGCTCATCATCGAGACTTTCATCAAATGCGGCGCCCCATATTATGTTTGCATCAGGATGGGCTGCGCGGGATATCATTGATGAAGCAAGCTCCACATCCTCAAGGTCGATATCAGGGGAGGAGGTTATATTTATTATAACGCCGCGGGCACCGTCGATTGAGGTTTCAAGCAGTGGGCTGGATATGGCTGCTTTGGCAGCCAGTTCCGCTTTATCCTTACCCTCGGCTTTGCCTACACCCATATGGGCGTAGCCTGCATCCTTCATAACGGTTGTAACATCGGCAAAGTCGAGATTGACAAGACCGGGAACCTTAATCAGCTGAGAGATACTTTGAACACCCTGACGCAGTACATCGTCTGCTTCCGCAAAAGCATTTGCAAGGGTGATACGCTGCTCGCTTACCAGCTTGAGCCGCTCGTTCGGGATTACCACCAAACTGTCAACATGCTCACGAAGTGATGTGATGCCGTTTTCCGCCTGCTCCATACGCCTGCGCCCTTCAAATGCAAAAGGCTTGGTGACTATGCCGACTGTAAGAATACCCAGATCACGGGCGATTTCGGCAATTACCGGGGCAGAGCCGGTACCGGTACCTCCGCCCATACCGGCGGTAATGAACACCATATCGGTGCCTTTAAGGGCGGCGGCTATTTCATCGTGGCTTTCCTCGGCGGCGCGTTGCCCTTTTTCGGGGTTTGCACCCGCTCCGGTACCGCGTGTAAGTTTTTCACCTATCTGAATTTTGTGGGTAGCCTGAGACATTGAGAGAGCCTGACGATCTGTATTTATGGACAAAAATTCTACACCCTGAACACCGGCACGAACCATACGGTTGATGGCATTCCCGCCGCCTCCGCCAATGCCGACTACTTTTATTTGAACGCCATCCACAAAATCATTATCAAATGCAAAGCCCATGTGAACCTTCCTCTCAGCTTATTTTTCCTTTGTCTAAACTACGGGGGTTCGCGTATGTAAACACCAATATAATAATCACTATTGATTTTAACATGAACGATTTAATATTTCAACTGTTAAGCACCATAAATACAGCCAAATTTCAAAAAAATCTGAAAAATACACAATATGTATACATTTACACTGTGTAATATTAATTAATTCGGATTTGAAGCCGCGGTTGCGGAGGCGGATGTGGTGGGTTCAGACTGCGGTTGGGTATCGAGCAGTTCTTTTGGGGTGAAAACCGATCTGGGATTTGAGTCGGAATACATCCTTAAATCAATTTGTCCCTCGGCATCCTCGCCGTTACTTGCGATCACACGTTCAAGTGTCTCCGAAGCAAACTTTAGCTTTGAATCCAGCTCTATATCATTACCCAGCCTTATGATTATGGTACCTTTCCAGTTCAGTGATATATCGGTATACTGCGTCACATCT
The DNA here is from genome assembly GCA_028683785.1 of Oscillospiraceae bacterium. Classification (GTDB taxonomy): domain Bacteria; phylum Bacillota; class Clostridia; order Oscillospirales; family Acutalibacteraceae; genus Avimonas. The sequence goes on along the minus strand of JAQUHC010000105.1, from coordinate 2,605 downwards.
ATATCTTTTATTCCTTTTAGATTGGTACCGTTTTCCGCTGATATAATCGAGTTAATTATGCCCAGGCTGCGCTCGTCCACCGCAAGATGACCGAGGTCTGCCTTTTCGAGCTTTTTGCATTTAATAAGATGATATTCTGGCAATCGGCTGCTGTTTTGATCAAGCTGCTCCAGCCCTTTGCCGTTATCACCGATTATCAGCCACCCGGTTTTGTGCTCCGCAATTCCCACAGGTGTTGCTTCATCAATAGTAATTTTTATATTTCTTAAGGATGGGTTGCTGACAGAAACCTTATCTACATAAGGAAAGTTCTTTAATATATTTTCGGCTGCCCGCCGCTTATTGACGAAAAAAATACTTTGCCCGACAAAAATTCCGCTTGATTCACATATTTGAGCATCGGTATAACGAGAATTACCTTCAACTGCTATGGATTTTACACCAAACACAGCGGTGTCATCGTCTTTATTATTCGGATTGGTTTTGCCGGATGAATTCAACAAAACCACGGTGGCAATAACCGCGCCTGCAATCAGAACCAAAACAAACAGTAAGACGGCGACACGCATTCTGTTCACCCGGCGATTTTTTCGCACAACCCTTCGGCTGCCTGTTCTTCCTGCCGATGATTTACTGTCATATTTTCGACCGTCCATGGTTTTCCCCCCTGAAACTATACCGTGTAATTATGCGCCTCTGCCAACATTTTGTCCTTGATTTTCATCAGCCTTGTGGTGGCGCTGCGTTCACTTTCGTCAAGTTTCATGGTAATAAATCGGATGGTTTCTTCATATTGCGGTATCATAACATGTTCCAGTGCATTTACCCGGCGACGGGTTTTCTCAATTTCGGCCGCCATAAGCTGGCATGATTTTTCGACCTCGGCAAGCCTCAGCATTTCGGGAAGTATATCGTGAAAGCCCTTGACAGCCGTATCCAGGTCTCCGGATGTGAAAGCATATCCGTAAAAGTAAAAGTCATTTTCATTTGAGGAGCTGAATTTTGTATTAAACTTGGGGATCATAACACTCATTACATTGTCTTGCTCGATATCAATTTCCATGTGTTGCCTGGGGCTTAAAAGGGCAACATCAAGCACCTCCCTTTGCATAAGGGAGCGCGAAATTGCCATATGAGCGTTTGCCCCGCGAATTGATTTTTCTACCTGACGGCGCAACGATTTATTTTCGCGCACCAGCTCGAGAAACCGGCGCATAAGCTCGTCCCGCTTATCTTTAAGAAGGCGATGACCCCGACGCGCCATCACAAGGCGGCGTTTAAGGTTAGTCAGCTCCATACGAGTTGGATTTACATTGATTAAAGCCACCTTTTATGTCACCTCAATCCCTAGGGTAATATTTATCCAGCATTTTCTCGCTGATACGTTTCATCTCGCTGCGGGGCAGCATTTTAAGCAGCTGCCAACCGATGTCCAGCGTTTCCTCTATGCTGCGGTCGGTTTGATATCCCTGTGAAATATACTGCTTTTCAAATTCTTCCGAAAATGCCGCATACATTTTATCAATGTCGGTCAAGGCGGCCTCGCCCAAAATTACCATCAGCTCTTTGGCATCCTTACCTCTTGCATAAGCGGCAAAAAGCTGGTTCATGGTATCAGAATGGTCCTCCCGCGTTTTTCCTTTTCCTATACCCTTATCCTTAAGTCGGGACAGTGAGGGCAATACATCGATGGGCGGGGATATATTTTTACGGGTAAGTTCACGGCTTAAAATAATCTGCCCTTCGGTGATATACCCTGTCAGGTCGGGGATGGGATGGGTTTTATCATCCTCCGGCATTGATAGAATGGGAATTAAAGTAATGCTCCCCTTTTTGCCGTGCTGACGACCTGCACGCTCATATATGGAGGCAAGATCGGTATACATATATCCGGGATAACCCCGTCTGCCGGGGACCTCTTTTCGGGCGGCCGATACCTCGCGGAGTGCATCTGCATAGTTGGTTATGTCGGTAAGAATTACAAGAACATGCATATCCTTTTCGAAGGCAAGGAATTCGGCAGCGGTTAATGCCATGCGCGGGGTCGCTATGCGCTCGATAGCCGGGTCGTTGGCAAGATTTATGAAAAGAACGGTTCGGTCGATTGCACCTGTCTCACGGAAACTCTCTATAAAGAAGTTGGATTCCTCGAATGTAATGCCGATTGCGGCAAAAACGACCGCAAACTGTTCACCCTCACCGAGCACCTTTGCCTGTCGCGCTATTTGGGCGGCAAGCTGAGCATGGGGGAGACCGCTTCCCGAAAATATGGGAAGTTTTTGACCGCGCACCAAAGTATTAAGTCCGTCAATGGCCGAAATACCTGTCTGAATAAATTCCTGCGGATAACTGCGGGCGGCAGGATTCATCGGGGTTCCGTTAATATCCAGCCGCTGCTCCGGCAGCAGTTCTGGGCCGTCGTCAATCGGTCTGCCAAGCCCGTCAAAAACCCGACCCAGCATGTCGATAGATACGCCAAGCTCCATCTGGCGACCGAGAAAACGCACCTTGCTGTTTGACAGGTTAATACCGGTCGAGCTTTCAAAAAGCTGTACCAGTGCGTTGGAACCGTCAATCTCAAGAACACGGCAACGGCGTTTTTCAC
>JAQUHC010000104.1 GCA_028683785.1 Oscillospiraceae bacterium | reverse complement strand
TTTAATTTTAGGGCAATAACTGCAAGTGAATATGAGTCATTACACTGACCTGCGTCAAGCACTCTTGGAATTCCTCCTATATCGCCCAAAGGAAGTTTGTTATATCGGTAACGTTCACCTGAGAAATTTGCACAGCAATTATATTAATATTCCCATGATTTTAAATTATTTGGGTAAAAAGAAGGTTGCAACCGTTATAACCCTTCACGACTGCTTCTTTTATACCGGCAAGTGTTGCCATTATACCATTACCGGCTGTTATAAATGGCAAAAGGAATGCGGGAAGTGCCCGCGTTTAAATCGGGACAATAAAAGCTGGATTTTTGACAAAACGACAAAGATGTTTAGGGATAAAAGAAGGTTGCTTGAAAGAATACCCGAGCTGGCGGTTGTAGGCGTTTCAAAATGGATCACAAACGAAGCAAAAAAGTCCATCCTTTCAAATGCAAAACACATAGATCAAATATACAACTGGGTTGATACAGATATTTTCAAACCCACTGAAAGTTCAATAATCAAAAAGCGGCTCGGTATTAAGGATAAATTCGTGATCCTGGGTGTCGCATCATTTTGGGGAGATTCAAAGGGATTAGGCGAGTATAAGGAGTTGGCAAAACGGCTGGATGATAGCAGTGTCATTGTTCTGGTCGGTAAAATGCCAAAAAACGAGGTTCTTCCCCATAACATTATAAGTATTAGGAATACAAATGATGTGCAAGAGCTGGTTGGTTATTATTCCATGGCGGATGTTTTTGTAAATCTATCTATTGAAGAGACCTTTGGCAAGGTTACTGCGGAAGCTCTATCCTGCGGAACCCCCGTTATTGTATATAATACTACTGCCTGCCCCGAGCTGGCGCCCGATGGGTGCGGCGGTATAGCCGAGCTTCATGACTTGGATAGGGTTTGTGATTTGATTGCTAACATTCGTGAAAAATCCAAGGAATACTTTACCGGGTCATGCATCGAATTTTCGCATAAAGCCTTTAATAAAGATGAATGTATAAGCAAATATTATCAGCTTTATGAAAAACTGATTTAAATGAGGGAAAAACAATGTGGCCTTTTAGTGCTTTTTTTGCCGTATCGGGAGTAAGCTCCTTAATCAGCAATCGAAAAAAATCAAACACGGGTGTATACATATTTTTTTGCGGGCTTATTCTTTTTTGTATTGCGGCTTTCAGAGACAAGTCAATCGGGACGGATACGATCAGTTATATTACTAATTTTCTCTCGTATCGTTATCGGGATTGGGATTGGGTATTCGGTTCTCACGGAGCAAGAAAGGAATACGGATATTATGCACTAATAAAAATATTGTCGTCAGTTACCGATAATTATACCGTTCTTTTGGCTGTTGTTGCATTAATCTTCACGGCCGCCGTTTGTTTGTTTATATACCGCTATTCGAGGATTCCTTTTTTAAGCTTTGTTTTATTGGTTTGCATGGGCTTTTTTTATTTCAGCCTGTCAGGACTAAGACAGGTTATTGCCATGTCCATATTGATATTTTCATATAAATATGTAAGGGAAAGAAAACTGGTTCCGTTTTTGCTGTTGGTTGCTCTTGCATACCTTTTCCACAATACTGCGATAGTGTTCCTGATTGCATACCCCCTTGCATATATAAAGGTCAACTGGAAGCATCTTGTCGTTGTTGTGGGTGCCATGATAATGTCCTTGTTTTTTCAAGCTCAGGTTAAAGCATTTATTTTTGAAGTGTTGGGCTGGGAGAGAATTGCGATTTATAAAAATTATGGTTATACGCTTACTTTAACCGGATTTCTTATCCAGCTAAGCATCATGTTTTTCACAATGCTATATTACAGGCAAATTAGGGAGAATGAACCCAAGGATATATCCTTGTATAATTTGATGTTTTTAGGGCTTATCTTTCAGGTGTTCACCCCTGTAATCAGTGAGTTTTTCAGAATCAGTATGTATTTCAGCGTTTTTAATATTGCACTGGTTCCTAACGCATTAATGCAGGAAAAAAATAAAAATATAACCTATTTTTATTATTTTTTCATTATAGCTATATCGCTAATCTACTTTTATTTATTTGGCGGCCGGCATAGTGATATTATTCCGTATAAGTTTATTTGGAATACTTGAGGTATCAATATGATTGAATTTTTATATTCACTACAGCTTAAATTTGAAAAAGATTTTTTTGTAAAATTAACTTATGTTATTTCAAATTACATTTTAAATATTTTATGTTTTATAAAATACAGATTATTCTATTATCTTATTAAAACACAAGGGGTCGTCATAGATCAGTCAACTCCTTGTGTGATTGTATCTCTTACAACTTTCCCCGCCAGGATTAAAATAGTTTCCGTTTGCATTGAAACGATAATGCGTCAAACTGTTAAGCCCAACAGAATAATACTTTGGCTTGCTCAAGAGCAATTTAGCGAAAAAGACAAATTGCCCAAGCATTTATGCCATTTACAAAAAAGAGGATTAGAAATAAAATACTGTGATAATTTGAGGTCGCATAAAAAGTATTATTACGCAATGAAAGAAAATCCCGATGATATTATTATTACAATGGATGATGATGTTTATTATCCCAATTACACTATAGAGAGATTAGTAAAAGCACATAACAAGCACTCAAACTGTATTTGCAGCAATATTGCTAAATATTTTTCTTGGGGAATTAATAATATAAAACCGTATAATGAGTGGATGGCTGTAAAACGGAAAGAGGAATTAAAATCTGAAGAAATCATTCCTATAGGGGTGGGCGGAGTCTTATATCCACCGAATACATTGTCCCCAATAGTTTTTAACAGGAAAGAAATATTAAATCTGTGTTTACATACGGATGATTTATGGCTCAAAACCATGTCATATATAAATGATACCGAAATTGTTTTTACCGGTAAATTTCCGACATTAATATGTATAGGTAACTCCCAGCAGGAAAGTCTTGCGAAAATTAATTGCGGAGAAAATAGAAATGATATAGAATGGAAAAACATATTATATAAATATTACAACTATAAACCTAAGAAATAATAGTAGTATTAAGGAATCACAATGAAAAACTTGAAAAGTTATGGAGACCGACAAATTAAATTAGGTGCGACATTATCTTATTTTGCAATTGGAATTGATATTGTTGCCGGACTCTTGTACATTCCGTGGATGATTTCAAAAATTGGTAAATCTGATTACGGCATCTATTCTTTGACATTGTCGTTTGTTACAATGTTTGTGATGGATTTTGGCATAGGTGCTGCCACTACCAGATTTATTTCAAAATATAGAGCTGAAAAAAATATTAATGCGATAAATAACTTTGTTGGGTTGGCATATAAACTTTATTTATTTATAGATGTTGTTATATTTGCGATACTTTTTACAAGTTATTTCTTATTAGAGAATATTTTTGTTAAGTTAAACGCTGCTGAAATAGAAAAGCTTAAGGTGATTTTTCTTATTTACGGCATGTTTACTTTGATTTCCTTTGCGTTCACTCCACTTAATGGTATACTTTCTGCATTTGAGCGGTTTTCATTTTTAAAGCTTATTGGAATTGCAACAAAGGTTACAACAATTTTCTTTATAGTGCTTGCACTATTAGCAGATGGCAATGTATATTCGTTGGTGATAGTTAATGCCGCAGTCGGATTGTTGGGGATTATTATTAAGTTTGTTTATATCAAGAAAAACTTAACAATAAAAATCAATTTTAAATATAAGGATTATTCTCTCCTTAAAAAGGTGTTCAGTTTTTCCGCATTTATTGCTGTTTCTCTTATACTTGAACAGCTAACATTGAATATATGTCCTACTATATTAGGCTCATTTTCAGGCGGCACTACAGAAATATCCTATTTTTCTATCGGACGCACATTATTTACTTATGTGTATGCTTTTGGAGGCGCGATCAACGGATTGCTTTTACCAAAAGTAACTCGAATGATAACTGACAGTAATATCGAAAAGGTTAACAGCCTTATGGTTAGGATTGGTCGGATTCAACTTTTTATCTTAGGAATAATTATAACAGGAATATTTACTGTGGGTAAAGATTTTATGATTTTATGGATGGGCAAGGACTATATATCATCCTATTATGTTGCACTATTATTAACCCTCCCTTACCTTGTTATCTCGACTCAAGATGTAGCGTATATGGTTATGATGTGTGAGAATAAAATGTATATTCGCATGATTTCGGGATTGGTCACAACAGCAATATGCCTTCCGCTTGCCATTGTGTTATCAAAACCTTTAGGTGCAATAGGTGTGTCGGTAGCATTTCTCGTAGCTTCGATTATCGGCTATATTATTGTGACTAATGTTCTTTATCATAAGAGATTAAGAATTGATGTTAAGGGCTTTTTTAAAAAATGCCATTTACAAATTATGCCGTCAATTATACTCACAGCAATTCTTGGTGTATTGATACAGATGCTTTACCCGGAGGTAACAGTTCAAGCATTTATAATTAAAACATTCTGCATTATTTTTATATATTTAATACTGGTATGGGTTGTTTCTTTAAACAAAGAAGAAAAAGAAATGCTTAAAGGATTGATAAAGAAAATATCTAAAATAATAAGTTTACATAAATAATAAGGGACAACTAAAATGAAAAAAACAGAAAAAGCATTTATTGAATTATTGTCATCACATATTAATGATACCGTAAATATATCTGACGATAATCCCGATTGGGATGAGATTTATACTCTATCGAAGGATCATAATTTAAGCGGTATGATTTATCTTGCCATAAATAAACTAAATATTAAACCGGATAAAGAATTATATGTTAGACTTAGTCAAGCATATTTTCATACAATCGCAGTTTCTGTAAATCGGGATGCGGAATATGAGAAGGTTAAGGAAATATTTTTTGATAACAAAATCCCCTATATTCAAGTTAAAGGTATTGCTTTGGCGGAATATTATCCCGTCAAGGAAGTGCGTACAATGGGGGATGTTGACCTTGTTATTCGCCTTGAAGATAAGGAAAAGGTTTTTAAGCTTTTTACCGATAAGGGATACAAATCAAAAACAGGCTCCCGTGAAGACTGGACATATTATAACGATATTATCAACCTTGAAATGCATACCGATTTATGCCCTGAACAAATTAGTGCAAGCATAGACCCGACAGCATATTTTAAAAATATTTGGGAGATGACAAACGATACAGATGACTGTTTTAAAGAATTAAAGCCTGAATATCACCTTATATTTCTGCTTATACATCTGGCAAAGCATATCTACGGATTCGGGGCCGGTGTTCGGCAGATAATGGATATTTCAATATTACTAAAGCATTTTAATAATCAAATTAACTGGGGATTGATCGAAAAAGACTTGGAAAAGCTGAACATGACAAAATTCGCAAAGAATATTTTTTATCTTTGCAATGATTGGTTCGGAACACAATTCCCTTTTGAGTTGGAGATGGATCAAGACACATATGAGCTGATATGCAGATATATTTTTGAGGGGGGCGTATTCGGGTTTAAAGCCCGTAATTCGGTAGCTGAAATTAAACTGAGAAAAGAAATAGACAACAATAAGGGGAGATATAGCAAAAAAGCCCCGATTAAGGCTTTTCTAAAGCTGTTTGTTATTGATAAACAGGATTTATATGCATCTGTTCCCTTTACCAAACGCCATCCGTTTCTCCTTCCGATAGGCTGGGTATATCGCATTTTCAGGGGGGTATTTTCAGGAAGGAAAAGGGAAAGGCATAAGGCGTATATCAGCGGTCTTTCATCAAAAAGGCAGGAAGCCCAGTCAAATTATGATATAATGAAGAAAATCGGATTATAGATGTTTTGAAATGAGCAGATAAATCGACCAAGCATCACTCATACGAAATACTGATAATTATGGGAGTGTTAAACATGAGAAAGTTAAAACTGATGACCATTCTCGGTACCCGTCCCGAGATAATAAGACTTTCGGACTGCATTAAGGCGTGTGACCAATATTTTGAGCATATTCTGGTGCATACCGGGCAGAACTGGGATTATACGCTTAATCAGGTTTTCTTTGAGGACTTGAATTTGCGCCCCCCCGACTATTATCTGGAGTGTGTCGGCAGCCACCTCGGGGAGACCATGGGAAATATTATCTCTAAATCCTATGAATTGATGCAAAAATTGAAGCCGGACGCCATTCTTATTCTGGGGGATACCAACTCCGCCCTATCGGCTATTTCTGCAAAAAGACTGAAAATCCCGATATTTCATATGGAGGCGGGTAATCGCTGCTGGGATTGGAATGTATCCGAAATGATAAACCGAAAGATTGTTGACCATATTGCGGATATTAACCTACCCTATACCGAACATGCCCGTCGTTATCTTATTTCCGAAGGGCTGGACGGCAAGACAATATTTGTCACCGGCTCGCCCATGCGGGAGGTGCTGCGTAACCATATGGATAAAATCAAGAGCAGCGATGTTTTAAATAGACTTGGACTGGAAAAGGGAAAATATATTCTTGTCTCGGCGCACCGTGAGGAAAACATCGATCTTGAAGATAATTTTATGGATCTGATGAATGCCGTTAATAATATATCCCAGAAATATGAAATGCCGGTTATTTATTCCACCCATCCGCGCTCCATGAAATATATCGAGGAACGCAAATTTAAATTCCACCCGCTTGTTCAAAATCTAAAGCCTTTCGGCTTTTCGGATTACAACAAGCTTCAGCAAAATAGCTATTGTGTATTGTCTGACAGCGGGACATTATCAGAGGAATGTGCCATGCTGGGATTTGCAGGCGTGCTGATTCGCACATCAACCGAGCGCCCCGAGGTTTTGGATAAGGGAACGGTGGTGATAGGGGGGATCCGCAGTGAGGATGTGGAGCAGGCGGTGGAGCTTGCATCCGCCATGCGTGAGAACAATGCCCAAACGGTGATGCCGCCCGATTATCAAGATACAAATGTATCAATCAAGGTGGTAAAGTTAATTCAAAGTTACACTAAAATTGTCAATAAGACAATCTGGATGAAACAGTATTAGCCATAAAAAAACCGGCTTTGAATAACAAATTCAAAGCCGGTAATCTTTTATGCTAATCTCATACTGTTCTCAAGTAAAATGTGAGACAAAATTTGCGAGGATGTTTTTCGTCATGCAAGGCGGAGGAGGAGAGCGGGCTGACGCCCGCCGACGACAACAACGCTGTATGGCGGAAAACAGACCGCAAAGATGTCTTGATTTTTACTTGAGATTAGTATCATACTAATCCCTGATTAAAAACGTTCTATAATTTGCGAGAATGTTTTTTGTTTGTTAAGGCCGACACAAAAAATCCGCGGTAACCTTATCAATATTTTAGTCGGATATTAGTATTATAACCTATTTCTGCTGTATATCGTCTTGATTGCTTTGGGCCTGAATTTGCTGCTTATTATCTCGTTTGCTTTTCTTAATAGCTAAGCGGATGATAATCAGGGTGACAAGGGCGATAACTGCCATTATCAACAAGAAAGGCAGCGAACTGACAAAGTATACGAAAAGGTTTTGGCAGGCCTTGCCGATAGAATTAACATTTTCTGAAAGAT
>JAQUHC010000103.1 GCA_028683785.1 Oscillospiraceae bacterium | reverse complement strand
GTTGGTATGCTGATGTTCGGCAACCTGCTGCGCGAATGCCTAAAGCTGGAAAGCCTTTCCCAGACCGCCCAGACAACCCTTGCCAACCTTATCACCATCCTGCTGGGTATTACGATTTCCGCCAGCATGACGGCAGAGCAGTTTGTGACCCCCGCGACCTTGATTATAATGTCACTGGGTCTGGTCGCATTCATATTTGATACCATCGCCGGGGTTATGTGTGCCAAGTTTATGAACATTTTTCTGCCCGAGGGCAAAAAAATCAACCCCATGGTCGGGGGCGCAGGCATATCCGCATTCCCGATGTCGGCGCGTGTCATTCAGAAAATGTCGCTTAAAGAGGACAATCAGAACCACCTTCTCATGCATGCGGTGGGCGCGAATGTCGCCGGACAGATAGGTTCGGTGGTCGCGGGCGGTATAATTCTGACCGTGGTTCCCATGCTTATAAAAGTATAGCCCGTTTGATATGCAGAAAGGAAATTTATAATGGATATTGTTTTTCAAACCGATAATGTAGGAAACTCCCTTTGGCTTATGCTTATGGGTATGGTAGGCATTTTTGTGGTTATGATTGTCATTATGGCGGTAGTGGTATTACTTAATAAAGCCACCGATGAGAAAAAGGCCGAAGCCAGAAGAGCAAAAAGAGCAGAGAAAAAAGAGATAAAAGCACAGCTTAAAAACAACATGAGAAATGTATAAAAGCAGCAGCCGATCAATAAAAATTTTAAAAACAATTTTATCAGAGGTGAATGGTAAATGGCAGACAATAAAAAGATGGTAGAGGCCATTACACCCATGGACGAGGATTTTGCAAAATGGTATACCGATGTTGTTAAAAAAGCCGAGCTTGCCTCCTATTCTGGGGTACGCGGCTGCATGATCATCCGTCCCTACGGAACGGCACTTTGGGAAAACATTCGGAACGATTTGGATTCACGCTTTAAAAAATCGGGGCATGAAAACATCATGCTGCCCATGTTTATTCCCGAAAGCCTGCTGCAACGCGAAAAGGATCATGTAGAGGGCTTTGCTCCCGAGGTTGCATGGGTAACCCACGGTGGGGACGAAAAGCTGCCCGAACGGCTGTGTGTCCGCCCCACCTCCGAAACCCTGTTTTGCGATCATTATCACGATATTATTCACTCATACCGTGACCTGCCCAAACTGTACAATCAATGGTGCTCGGTGGTCAGATGGGAAAAAACCACCCGTCCTTTCCTTCGCACAACCGAGTTTTTCTGGCAGGAAGGGCATACAATGCACGAAACCGCCCGGGAAGCAATGGACGAAACCGAACAGATGCTGGGTGTTTACGCCGATTTCTGTGAGCAGTCCCTCGCCATTCCGGTGTTAAAGGGTAAAAAAACCGACAAAGAAAAATTCGCAGGCGCGGAATCCACCTACACCATCGAGGCCATGATGCACGATGGAAAGGCTCTGCAAAGCGCGACAAGTCATTATTTCGGTGACGGGTTTTCAAGAGCATTCGAAATTCAGTTTACCGGACGGGATAATACATTGCAGTATCCGTTCCAAACCTCATGGGGTATGTCAACCCGTATTATCGGGGCAATAATCATGACCCACGGGGATGATAACGGCTTGGTTGTCCCTCCCGCGGTAGCTCCGATTCAGCTTGTAATAATCCCCATTGCGCCACACAAGCCGGGTGTTACGGATGCGGCAGCCGCATTAAAAGAAAGGCTGAAATCCTTTGTTAGGGTAAACCTGGATGATTCGGATAATTCCGCCGGATGGAAATTCGCCGAGCATGAGATGAAGGGTGTCCCCCTGCGACTGGAGCTTGGCCCCCGTGATATCGAAAACAATCAATGTGTAATCGTTCGGCGGGATAACCGCGAGAAAACTGTGGTTTCACTGGATGAGCTTGACACCAAAATCCCCGAGCTGTTAAAGGCTGTGCATGACGGATTATATCAAAAGGCTTTAAAGCGGCAGATATCCATGACCTATTCGGCTGTTTCTATGGACGAGATCAAGGATACAGCCGAAAGCAAACCCGGCTTTATCAAGGCGATGTGGTGCGGTAATGTCGAATGTGAAAACGAGCTTAAAGAAAAGGCAGGGGTCACCAGCCGCTGCATACCCTTCGAGCAGGAGCATATAAGCGATAACTGTGTTTGCTGCGGCAAAAAGGCTGAGCATATGGTGGTATGGGGCAAAGCATATTAAACGAATAAATCCACACAGGAATGATAAAGGTATCGGATGTTACTAAACCCGATTCAAATAATCGAATGTCGATAAAAATAGGAGAGTGGCTTCCATGAAAAAAATACGCATTTTATCCGCCCTTATGGCGGCACTTCTCATAATGTCAACCGCCGCCTGCTCAAAGGAAAAAGCGAAAACCGCCTATCCCGATAAAGAGGTGGGCTTTCAGCTTGAAAAGCCGATAAAGGGTGAAGAAATTGCGGTTATGCACACCGGCATGGGTGATATTAAAATAAGGTTTTTCCCCGATGGGGCACCAAAAGCGGTTGAAAATTTTAAAAAACATTCAAAAAACGGTTATTATAACGGACTTACCTTTCACCGGGTAAAGAATGATTTTATGATACAGGGCGGCGATCCGAAGGGTGACGGTACCGGAGGCAAAAGCGTTTGGGGTAAACCTTTTAAGGATGAGTTTGACTCTAAGCTGTTAAACATCCGCGGCTCTTTGGCAATGGCCAACTCCGGGAAGGACAAAAACGGCAGCCAGTTTTTTATAAACCAGAAAAAGACCTTCGAAGGGAAAGAACGGTTCGAGCAAAATGCAGCGAGCTACCACAATGGGTATAATCAGCAAAGAATGTATCTCCTGCAAGAGTACAGCAAATCAAAAGAATATTATGACAGTCAATATGGCTCTTTTGAAGCTTTTTTTGAAGCTCAATATTATCTGGCTCCCGACCCCAAGCTTGTTCCGGACAATGTTTGGGAGCTCTATGACAAGCAGGGAGGCAATATTCCCCTGGACGGCGCATGGAGGGGAACCGGCGGACATACCGTATTCGGTCAGGTGTTTGAGGGCATGGAGGTTGTGGACAGCATTGCAGCGGTTGAGGTAGTCAGTGATAAACCGGTGAAGGATATAAAAATTAACAGTATAGATATTATAAAATATTAAGCGCGAAATGAAGGGGCTGTTTTGCAACAGCCCCTTCATTTTACGCTTTTATTTGAGATTAGTATAGTATTCTATCATTGCAATCTTTGTATAGTCATCCATTGAATAAGATCTTATTGATGTTTGGCTGCATACATAAAATACACTGCCGATATAAATTCCTCTGAGGTTATAATCGTTCTCACCGATAAAGAATTCGGCAGACTTGGAAAATCCGTCGTTCTTATCGTAGGAGTAAATCACATATTTGTTATCGGCGGGGAAGGCTATTAATTCACGCTGGGGCGATACTATGATGGCTTTATGATTATAACTTGCCTCCGACCAATATTCACTTAACATCAGCTTATGCTTTTCGGTAACATCGGCGGGGTCGGACACATCAAACATCGAAAGCTTAAGACCGTTTACCCTGCCGTTTTCATCGGCATTCTTGCCCAACCCGAACAGCAGCCCGTCTGAATATGGATGCAGATATTCCGAAAAACCCGGGATTTTTAATGCGCTTAGGATTTTGGGAGAAGCCGGGTTTGTCAAATCCACCGTAAACAGAGGGTCAACCTGACGGAAGGTTACGAAATACCCGATATCTCCGCTGAAGCGAACAGAATATACCCTCTCCCCCTTGGCAACATCCTCTATCCGCCCGACAATCTCCATCTTAGAATTCAATACATACAGGCTGTTTGAGGTATCCCCGCCCGAAACCGACACGGTAGCTTGATTTCCGCTTCCGCTTGTGTATTCTGTATAATCGTTGCGGGTGGTTACGAACCGAAAATACCCTTTATATTCATCCATGGAAAACTGATTGAGCAGAGAACCCGGTATACTTCCGGTTGCGGCCAGCTCAATTTTGCCGTTATTCAGCGAAAATCGCATAAGATTTGTAACAGACGAATAGGTGATCTTTCTCCCCTCAAGCGGATTGCCTAATTCGCTTAAGACGGCGTTCTCTCCGCTGTTAATCGAATCAAGCCGTGGTTTGGCCGCAGGGCTGTAATCGGCGGATTGGGCGCCGCTGTCTGGCTCGACCTTTTCTTCGGACTCGGGAATGGTAGTAACCAAAGGAGCGCCTTCGGTTGTCACTTTTTGTGAACCGCTTGCTATTAAAATGTTCTCGGTGCTTGCATATATCGTTGAACCGCAGCCGAACACCGATTTTGAGGACAACCGCTCGGTCGGGTTGCCGATATCAACCGCTGTAACCACAATATATTGCCTACCCTCTGGCTTTACGCTGACGGTTATATCGCCTGCTTCCACCACCCGCCCTTTGCCGTTATTATACAGCATAGGGACAAAGGTTTCGGGTTTATCCTTATCCGCGGTTTCATTTATATAATGGTTGGTAATAAGATACAATGTCTTTCCTACCATTCGCGATGACAGATAACCCCCGCTCTGTCCGAGATCACTGAGCAGCTTAGGGTCCGACCTGTCTTTTATATCATATACAGCCATGGATGTATGCGTGCTGTACCTCATCATGTCGCGATATACATCTATCTCCGGAGCAAAGCCGGCATCCGTCTTTCTCTCGTCAATAACGTCTTTTATTACCACCAGCCGATCCCCGTTTACATACATCTCCACAGGACGGCTTCCATCCTTCTTATCTGCATATTTTGTGCAATCGATGGTCGAAACCTTTTTCATCTCTCTTCCGTCAACGCTCACTATAATAAGCCTGCCGTTTGACAATGTATAAATGAAATTACCATCGGTCTTTATAATATCCGCTTCGTCGACCCCGCCTACCTGGGTGTTGGTTTTGGAATAATCCTCACGAGCCGCGCTGTCGGCATTAGACCCGACCTGAGCGGGAGCGGTTCGCAATCTTTTTCCTTCAGTTTCAAATCCATTGGCATCTTCATTAATCACGCCGTTGCTTTGAGCTCCGTCAAAAAAACCAAAGCCGCTCTCTTTCTCTGGCTCCATAGACTTAACCAGCTTATAAAGCTCGGTATATGAAATGCCGGTTTTAACCTTGGTTATTTCTTCGGGTGTTACATCAGGCTCCTGCTTTTTATCATCAAAAACAATGTATAACCCACCGGCGCTTACTATAAGTGCAAGACAGGCAGCAAGGGCGGCCACCCCCCTGAACAGGCGGGATTTATGAGGTGTACGAACAACAGGCGGCTCCTGTTGTTCGGCGGCAGCGTCCGACATACGAACCGACAGATATTTTAGCAGAGCATCATCGGGCTCAATTTTTTGGTTATCGGCACGATATTTATCCCTAAACATCAAAAGCTTCTCCTTTCAGCTTTTCCCGCAGCATATTACGGGCACGGTGCAGACGCGTTTTAACCGTCCCCTGCTTGCACCCAAGCAACAGGGCTATATCCGCGACTGCATAATCTTCATAATAAAAAAGGTGAATGATGGTGCGATATTGTTCGGGAAGCTCCATCACGGCATAGTAGACCTCGCTGTGCTCCTTCATGTGGGTGTACAGCTTATCTTCAAGCGGAGCGGTTTTCCGAAACCACGCCGATGTGAGTAGCGTTTTACTGCAATTAATGGTGGTGCGAATAAGCCATGCCTTACGGTGTTCCTCATCCCGGCAATCGGGCGTACTGCGAATATATCGCAGAAACACCTCTTGAAGTATGTCATCGGCATCAAAACGATTTTTTGTTTTAGCGAAAGCCAGACGATATACCATGGAGGCGT
Organism: Oscillospiraceae bacterium; assembly: GCA_028683785.1. Lineage (GTDB taxonomy): Bacteria > Bacillota > Clostridia > Oscillospirales > Acutalibacteraceae > Avimonas. Next base: position 1,758 of record JAQUHC010000103.1, on the reverse strand, counting down.
ACCGGTCAAGTATTTCGTTCACCGAATCGTTCAGCGTGCGCGCATTACGCAGCGATTCTGTGCTCACCAACATCCCTCCCTATCTATAACACTATTCATACAGCCGAAAGGTTACATTTAATTTAAATTAAATTATATTTATTTTACCATACTCTATAAAACAATGCGAGCCCGTGAGTGATATAAATTGTTTTATGTTTATCACGATTTATAACGATTGTTTATTATAACCCGCTGTTTTTTCTGAATTTAATTGAGATAAAATAATCGCGACAAAAATAAATCCGCAGCCGACCGCCATCCGCAGTCCCGGCCTTTCCGCAAGAAAAATAATCGAAAATATAATTCCAAACACAGATTCGGTTGATAACATAATGGCAGCGGTTGAAGGCGAGGTGTATTTTTGGCATACATTCTGAAGAAGGAAACCCACCATTGTGCTCATAAGCCCGAGATACAACATGCTCCCGATAATATCGGTATGAAAAGCCTCCGCCGGAAACCCGCCGTCGATTATCGGGGCAAAAACCCATGACATGACAGCCGCGGCTCCCAACTGCAACATTGTAAGCAGTACCGGGTCCTGATCGGCAGTATATTTTGCGACATATACCATATGGGTTGCAAAAGCAAAGCCGCACATAAGGGTCAGCATATCCCCTATATTTACCGAAAAATCTCTCCGAAGCGAAATCAGCCCTATTCCTAAAAGGGCAATCAAACCCGCAATAATATTTATTCTTTTGGTTTTTTGATGATTGATTAGGCGATGAAGAAAGGGCACAAGGACAACATAAACTGCCGTGAGAAATGCGTTTTTCCCCGCAGTTGTATATTTGCAGCCTATAGTCTGCAAAGCGTAACCTATAAACAGCAGTAAGCCCAGGACAAACCCGTTTTTAAGCATAGACCGGTTGATGAATTTCAGCCTTTTGAAAAAAATAACCGATAAACCCAGAGTAGCAATTGAAAATCTGAATGCCAGCATATAGAATGCGCCGATTTTATCCAACGAGCTTTTTACCACGATAAAAGCAAATCCCCATATTAACGCGGTCAATAATAACCCTGCCGATGCCTTATGTGACATGTAATTTTGGTTTTTCATATGTACTTCCTTAATCCGAATAATATAATACTTTCGTCAATTTTATATTTTATAAAATTGCTTGTCAACCATCCAAAAAAATTTATGTAATAGACCGCCCTCACAAAACATATAAATGATAAAGAACAATCAAGTGTAAAGGTGTGAGGAACATGGTAATTTATACTGTCAGAAAGGGTGACAGCCTTTATTCCATAGCCGGTCAATTCGGCGTACCAATGCAAATGCTTATCGACGATAACCGCCCGCAAAACCCCGATAATCTGGTTGTGGGGCAAACAATAGTGATTGCAGCCGACAGCATAAATCATACTATTGCCCCGGGTGAATCGCTGTTCACGATCGCCCGCCGCTACGGCACAACCGTGGCACAGATACTGGAGGCAAACCCCGAAATAACAAATCCCGTCACCATATATCCCGGACAGGTTATTTCAATTCCCGTTCCGGACAGAAAGCTGGGCACCATCGATGTAAACGGTTATGCCTTCCCTTCAATCTCCGGCAACACTTTGCAGGACACCCTGCCCCATCTCACATATTTCAGTATTTTCAGTTATAAGGTGCGGGCTGACGGCAGTCTGGTTCCGATTAATGACAGCTCTCTCATTTCGACCTCGAGGGCTCAAAATGTCGCCCCCTTAATGGTT
>JAQUHC010000102.1 GCA_028683785.1 Oscillospiraceae bacterium | reverse complement strand
CGCCGTGCAAGAGGATTTCGCACCATTGAGGGTTATATATCCGCTATTTTTCTTGCTGTGGGGAAACTCAAACTTTCCTGTCCTACTCTTTTTGCGTAACTTTTCACGGAAAGAAGAAAAGAACCTTCGTAATTTTCCACTTGACCAAACTAAACGATACCTGTATAATTATCAGTTAGAAATAATTATATTTTTCGCTTGACAATCCATCACAGTTAATTAATACGGAGGGATCTGCATTGGAGAAAACGGCCTATCTTATTCTTGAAAGCGGGCAGATTTTTAAGGGACAGTGTTTCGGCGCTGACGGTGATATCACCGGAGAAATTGTTTTTACCACATCCATGACCGGCTATCTTGAGACATTGACAGACCCGAGTTTTTACGGACAGATGGTTGTTCAAACTTTCCCTTTAATCGGTAACTACGGCGTTATTCCCTCAGATTTTGAAAGTGATATATCTCACGTTAAAGCTTATATAGTCAGAGAATGGTGTCAAGAGCCCTCTAATTTTCGCAGCGAGGGAAATCTTGACGCTTTTTTAAAGTCACAAAATGTCATAGGTATTTATAACATTGATACCCGTGCACTGACCAAGATTTTACGGGAATATGGGGTTATGAACGCCAGAATAACATCGTCTGCCGAAGATTACCTAGCCACGCCGGAAAACCTGAAAAAATATAAAATTGATAATGCTGTTTTATCTGTAAGCTTTGATACGCCTTACGAATCCAAAAATGCCGCCGATAAATACAAGGTGGTGTTATGGGATTTCGGTACCAAGGCAAATATACGGCGGGAGCTGGAAAAGCGGGATTGCCATGTCATTGTGATACCGGCCGGTACCACTGCTGACGAGATTGTATCAATGAAACCGGACGGTGTTGTGCTGTCCAACGGACCCGGAGATCCGGCAGAAAATTCCGGGATAATTAAAGAAATCAGCATGCTGAGTGAAGCAAAAATACCTATGTTCGGAATCAACCTCGGTCACCTGCTGCTTGCCCTTTCACAAGGAGCCAAAACCGTCAGGTTAAAATACGGTCATCACGGAGCCAACCAACCTGTTAAGCGTCTTTCAAACGGCAGATTATATGTCACAAGCCAAAACAATACTTATGCGGTCGACGTTAATACCCTCCCGAAAAATACTTCTATTAGCTTTGTAAATGCAAACGATGGTACACCCGAAGGAATCGACTATTCTGATATGCCGGCTTTTTCGGTACAGTTTCATCCTGAAGCCGCCGCAGGTCCTCTGGATACCTGCTTTCTCTTCGACAGGTTTATTGATATGATTAAGGAGGGCTGCTAAACATGCCGCTTAATAAAGAACTTAAAAAAATACTCGTTATTGGTTCCGGCCCGATTGTAATCGGACAAGCCGCCGAATTTGATTATGCCGGAACCCAGGCATGTCGCGCTCTTAAAGAAGAAGGTCTTGAGGTGGTGCTTGTAAACTCCAATCCTGCCACCATAATGACCGACAATGCCATGGCGGATATGATTTATATAGAGCCGCTCACTACTGAAACCCTAAAACGAATAATATTGCTTGAAAAACCGGACAGTGTGCTTTCAACCTTGGGCGGTCAAACCGGTCTCACCCTGTCCATGCAGTTGGCAAAGGAAGGCTTTCTGGAGCAGAACAACGTAAAATTGCTGGGAGCCAATCCTGTTACCATTGATAAGGCGGAAGACAGACAGATGTTCAAAGATACCATGCTTGAAATCGGCGAACCGGTCATCCCCTCCCTTGTGGTCACAGAGGTAGACACCGCCGCCGCTTTTGCGGACGAAATCGGATATCCCGTTATCATTCGTCCCGCATTTACATTGGGTGGAACCGGCGGCGGCATTGTCAATAATGAGCTTGAGCTTCGTGAAATTGCGGCCAACGGTCTTCGCCTTTCCCCTATTACCCAGATACTTGTGGAAAAATGCATATCCGGCTGGAAAGAAATCGAGTTTGAGGTTATGAGGGACAGCACGGGCAGCGTTATCACAATCTGCAGCATGGAAAACTTTGACCCTGTGGGCGTTCATACCGGAGACAGCATAGTAATCGCTCCTGCCGTAACCCTCTCAGATAAAGAGTACCAAATGCTGCGCTCGGCGGCACTTAACATTATCACCGCTCTTGAATTAGAGGGTGGATGTAACTGCCAGTTTGCTTTAAATCCGGACAGCTTCGAATATGCAGTTATTGAGGTAAACCCGCGTGTATCGCGCTCCTCCGCGCTGGCATCAAAGGCTACCGGATACCCGATTGCAAAGGTCGCAGCCAAGATTGCCATTGGGTATACGCTTGATGAAATTAGAAACGAGGTTACGGGCAAAACCTGTGCTTGCTTTGAGCCGGCTCTTGACTATGTGGTGGTCAAGCTCCCTAAATGGCCTTTTGATAAATTCGTATATGCAAAGCGCACACTGGGCACCCAGATGAAGGCAACCGGAGAGGTTATGGCCATCGGCGTCAGCTTTGAACAAGCAATAATGAAAGCGGTACGCGGCGCTGAAATATCCCTTGACAGTTTAGATCTTCCAATATTAGCTGAGCTTAGCGATGAGGAAATTGTAAGCCGTCTGTCGAATTGTGATGATGAGCGACTGTTTGTAATCTTTGAAGCAATCAAACGCAGAGTTACATGTGAAAAAATATACGAAATTACCGGAATTGACACTTGGTTCCTGTATAAGCTTAAGAACCTTGTAAATCTTGAGAATAAAATGGCCGCCGGACTTACCGAAGACTTGTATATTGAAGCCAAAAAGCGCGGATATCCCGATAAGGTTATCGAGCGTATTTCCGGCTGTAAAGTAGAAAAGCCTGTCAGAGCCGTATTTAAAATGGTGGATACCTGTGCTGCAGAATTCTCGGCACAGACACCTTATTTTTACTCGACTTATGACGAGGAAAATGAAGCAGCACATTTTATTGCCGAAAATAAAAACAATAAAAAAACGGTTATTGTTTTCGGTTCAGGACCAATCCGTATCGGGCAGGGTATAGAATTTGATTATGCTTCGGTTCACTGTGTATGGGCGCTTAAACAGGCAGGGTATGAGGTTGTTATAGTCAACAACAATCCCGAAACGGTATCAACCGATTTTGATACCGCCGACCGACTTTATTTTGAACCTCTTACAACAGAGGATGTAATGAATGTCATAAATACCGAAAAACCATACGGCGTTGTGGTGGCATTCGGCGGACAGACCGCCATCAAGCTTGCAAATTATCTTGAATCTCAGGGTGTACGAATACTCGGCACCTCTGCCGACAGCATTGATGCTGCCGAAGACCGGGAACGTTTTGACGCTTTGCTTGAACGGCTGGGTATTCTCCGCCCCAAGGGTACCACCGTGATGAATGCTGATGACGCTCTTTCAGCCGCAAACTCACTCGGCTATCCTGTTTTGATGCGTCCGTCATATGTGTTAGGCGGCCAAAATATGATAATCGCTTTCTGCGACGAGGATATTATCGAATTTATGGATATCATCCTCTCACACGGTATCGAAAACCCGGTATTAATTGATAAATATCTGATGGGTATCGAAGTCGAGGTTGATGCAATCTGCGACGGGGAGGATATCCTTATACCCGGCATTATGGAGCATATTGAGCGAGCGGGCATCCATTCGGGCGACTCAATTGCGGTATATCCCTCGTGGAATGTCAGCGGGCAACAGATTGAACGCCTTACCGAATACACAAAAAACCTGGCACTTTCACTCGACACACGAGGCCTGATTAATATCCAATATGTTATCCATGAAAATAAAATATTCGTAATAGAGGTTAATCCCCGTTCATCCCGAACCATTCCATATATCAGCAAGGTTACCGGGGTTCCGATGGTCGATCTTGCAACCCGGGCTATGATGGACGAAAAATTAAAGGATATGGGTTACGGTACCGGTCTGTATCGCACCCCTCCCTATATAGCCGTAAAGGTTCCGGTTTTTTCGTTCGAAAAGTTGATCGATGTAGACACCCATCTCGGCCCTGAAATGAAATCCACCGGCGAGGTTTTGGGAATCGGGAAATCCCTTGACGAAGCACTTTATAAAGGATTGGTTGCAGCCGGATATAAAATGAAAAAACACGGCGGTGTATTGGTTACCGTCCGTGATAATGACAAGATTGAAATAGTAGATACCGCTAAACGCTATGTCGAGCTTGGATTTACCCTCTATGCAACCAAAGGTACCTCGACTATCCTGGCAAAAGCCGGAATTGACTCCGAGGTTGTAAACAAAATCCATGAAGCCGACAACAATATAATTACTCTTCTGGAAAGCGGAAAGGTAAACTATATCATTTCGACCTCATCAAAAGGAAGATTACCCAGCCGTGACAGCGTGAAAATCAGGCGTAAAGCCGTTGAGCTTGCCATCCCCTGCCTCACTTCGATTGACACCGCAAACGCGCTTGCAAACAGCCTCAGAAGTCGCTACACCCAATACAGCACCGAGCTTGTGAACATTAACGATATGAGAAGTGAACACATGAAGCTAAATTTCACTAAAATGCAAGGCAGCGGTAACGATTATATCTATTTCAACTGTTTTGATCAGGAAATTACCAGTCCGGAATCTCTGAGCGTCTTTCTCTCCGACCGCCACTTTGGAATTGGCGGTGATGGTGTTGTTCTTATCTGCCCATCTGATATTGCCGATGCAAAAATGCGTATGTTTAATCTCGACGGCAGCGAAGGAAAAATGTGCGGAAATGCAATCAGATGCGTTGCAAAGTATTTATATGATAATGATATGGTTAAAAAAGACCGGCTTATCATTGAAACGCTCAGCGGATTAAAGAGTCTTAAGCTGTATTTTCAGAACGGAAAAGTAAACTCGGTCACGGTGGATATGGGAAAAGCCGAACTAAAACCTGCAAATATTCCTGTCAAGATAAACGCAGACAGCATTATCTCCCACCCTGTCGAAATAAGCGGTAAAAAATATGATATAACTTGTGTGGCGGTCGGCAATCCTCACTGCGTTGTCTTTATGGATCATCTCGATAATCTCAACATTGAAAAGGTTGGTCCGATGTTTGAAAATGCCGCTCTCTTCCCCGAACGTATAAATACCGAGTTTGTCACGGTCATAGATCGCACGACATTAAAAATGCGGGTATGGGAACGCGGAAGCGGCGAAACGTTGGCCTGCGGTACCGGTGCATGCGCTGCGGCGGTTGCGGCCGTGCTGAACGGATACTGCCCTAAGGATGAGGAGATTACCGTTCACTTAAAAGGCGGCAACCTCATTGTAAGATACACCGACGATACCGTACTTATGACCGGAAATGCAGTCAAGGTTTTTGAGGGTACTGTTGAAATTTAGTCGGTAGATTAACAGCATAAGTTCAGAAAAGGGGTTGCCATTTGTGCGGCAACCCCTAATACTATTTAATTTAAAAATTCTTCTATATTATATCTCGGCCTGCTTTTGACCTCGCTGTATATCTTGCCGATATAACCGCCCACAACACCTATACAAAGAAGCTGAATGCCGCCGATAAGCCATATTGAAGCGACAATGGCAGTCCAGCCCGGAACGGCTACCCCGGCAATATATGAAATCAGAGCATATAAAATCCCAACAACACTTAAAAGCGATATCAGTATTCCGAGATTGGAGATTATTCGGAGCGGTTTTACACTGAATGATGTAATCCCATCAAGTGCAAAGCTGATCATCTTTTTTAATGGGTATTTTGATTCACCGACCAGCCTCTCGCTGCGGTTATAGTACACAACACCGCTTTTATATCCGATAAGAGGAACAATTCCCCTTAAAAAAAGGTTTACTTCCTTATAATCCTGCAAAGCATTGAGCGCATTTTTCCCCATTAATCGGTAATCGGCGTGATTATAGATTATGTCAACCCCGAGATACTTCATAAACTTGTAAAAACCTTGGGCGGTAAACCTTTTAAAAAATGTATCGCTTTCCCGCTTGTTCCTGACACCGTACACCACCTCACAGCCTTCTTTATATCGGTCTACAAATTCATCAAGAACATCTATGTCATCCTGTAAATCGGCATCCAGCGAAATAGCGCAGTCGGCATGTTCTCGAGCTGTCATAAGCCCTGCAAGGAGAGCATTCTGATGCCCTGCATTATGTGCCAGTTTAAGCCCGCAAACACTTTCGCATTCAGAATGAAAGCCCATGATTATATCCCATGTTTTATCCCTGCTGCCATCATCAATATATAATATTCGGCTTTTTTCATCGGCGCGACCCGAATCAATAAGCCGGTTCAGCTTTATTAACAGCCTTCTGTTTGTCTCGGGCAACACTTCCTCCTCGTTATAGCAGGGAACAACAAAATATATGACAGGCATATTTCTCTCCTCCTCATACTTCTCCTATTCGATAAACCGAGTTTTCAATATATCCACCTCATGCTTTGAAAGCCCGCAGAGTTTTAAATATTCAGCCGCACCGTTATATTTTGTATCAAGGTAAATCAGTGTTTTCTTCATATCTTCGGCAGGTGAACCAAACACATATTCAGGCACAACAATCCCCATTCTTTTAAGCTGCTCTTGTTGTCTGTCAAACAACCCCGACATATTATTCTCACTAACCGAATAATCAGCCATTATCATCTCATCGGGAACCCCCGCAAGGTTTAGGAGCAACATAGCCACGACCCCGGTTCTGTCCTTTCCTGCCGTACAATGAAAAAGCGAAACCCCTTCATTATCTATAAACAATCTGAAAATCTTGGCATATTGCTCTTTGCATTCGTCTAATAGACAGCAGTACAGCCCGGCCATCGAATTCTGAATTCCTTTACCCGCGAACAGACTTTGTAAACCGTCAAACATAATAATATTCTCATATCGGACATTATCATCAGTGTAAAAGCGGGACGGAAATTTCTCAACCTCATCGGGGGAACGCATATCCACGACCAGAGAAACGCCGACTTCTCTCAATTTTCTTAAATCTTGGTCGGTAAGAGCATGAGTCCCGTCACCGCGTAAAAACACGCCGTTTTTGGTTGTCCTTCCATCCGAGGTTTGGTATCCTCCAAGCTCTCTCACATTATGTGCGCCGTCAAGCATTATCGGTTTATTAACCATTTCTATCATCTTTATAGCCATCCTTATTCCCAAGTTTTCCAAATCTCTGGTTTGTACCCCACGGTAGCTAAGCGCCCGTTTCTTACAATCGGTGTTTTGAATAACAATGAGTTCTCCAGCAATTTTTCCTCTTTTGCACTCTCTTGTGCCAGATATTTAAGCAATGCGGCTTCCTCTATTTTATAATCTATCAATTCATTAATATCTCCGACAGCTGCTTTAATGCTGTTAAATTCGCCCTTACTCATACCATAGCGTTTTAAATCTATACTTTGAAAACGGATATTCCGCTCTTTGAAATAACGCATAGCTTTTTGGGTATCAAAGCATTTGCTTTTACCAAAAATTTGGATATTCACGCAGCCTTCCCTTCCCTTTTGTAAAATTAGATTTTAGCTTTACTTTTCTTAATTTTTTCCCAATATTCCCTAAAAGCCTGCTCATTCTTATTGTCTCCCGGCTGATAATATACCCTATCACGCAGTGCATCCGGAATATACTGCT
>JAQUHC010000101.1 GCA_028683785.1 Oscillospiraceae bacterium | reverse complement strand
TGTGTAATCCAACCTTTCTAATACTTCTTCGAGCAACCTGACCTTGTCATCTGCCAAAACTATTTTTTCGTAAAAACCTTCAATTTTTAGTTGACAGTTCCTTCCGAATTCTTTATAATTTTTGGTGTTGGTTATATTGTTTTTCACAACTCAATTATACCAAAAACGCAGAGGCAAGTACAGCTTATTGTACTTGCCTCTGCAACTTTTTTTGGCTGACTTTTGATACAGCCCCTGTATTTTATGAAGTGAATATTTACTATATCAAATTTACCGTCTTGCTATATCACAGTGCCAAAGAGTCGTCAAAAAAGGCGGCGTGAACAACCGAGACTGCACGATCTGCGTCTTTTGCTTCTATCAACACCGAGACCTTGATTTCACTTGTTGATATCATTTGTATGTTAATCCCTGCATCGCCTAAAACCTCAAACATGCGGGAAGCAACCCCCTCATGGGTTTCCATTCCTGCGCCAACAATCGAGATTTTGGCAACATCGGTATCAAAAGAAATTTCTTTTGCTCCCACCATATCGATATATTCCTTCAATGCAGCGACCGCTGCATTGCCTTTATCGGCGGCAACGGTAAAGGTAATATCCTTGGTTTTGTCCCGCCCGACAGACTGTAGGATTATATCCACGTTTATATGAGCTTTTGCAATTCGCGAGAATATCTGGAATGCCACACCGGGCACATCGGGAATACCCACTATCATAACGCGGGCTACATTTGTATCCTTTGCGGCACTCTTTATTAACATTTTCTCCATTTTTGCTGCCTCCTTAACTTTGGTGCCCGGCACCCTGCTTTTACTGGAAAGAACTTCGATTTCAACATTATATTTTTTTGCCATCTCGACAGAACGATTGTTGAGGACCTGTGCCCCGAGAGTTGCAAGCTCCAGCATCTCATCATAAGTGATTTCATCCAGCTTTGCGGCATTTTTAATCTTTCTCGGGTCGGCTGTATATACTCCATCGACATCGGTGTATATCTGGCATATTTCAGCATTCATAACGGCGGCAAGGGCAACCGCGCTTGTGTCCGAGCCTCCCCGCCCGAGGGTTGTGATATCTCCGAAACGGTTGACACCCTGAAAGCCGGCCACCACAACGATATTATTTTTATCCAGCTCGGCCTTAATCCGCTCTGTCTGAATTCTTTTTATCCTTGCCGAGCTATAGGTGGAATTGGTATTAAATCCAGCCTGCCACCCAAGCAGCGAAACCACAGGGAACCCCATTTTCTCAATGGCCATGGCAAGAAGTGCAATCGAAATCTGTTCACCTGCTGAAAGCAGCATGTCCATTTCTCGACGGCTTGCATGAGGGTTGATTTCTCTGGCTTTCTCGATAAGGTCGTCGGTGGTATCGCCCTGAGCGGAAACCACCACGATAATTTTGTTTCCCTCTTTATATTTTTCGGTAACAATTTCAGCGACATTAAAGACGCATTCGGCGTTTGCGACCGAACTTCCACCGAATTTCTGAACAATCAGCATTAATAACCATACCTTTCTAACTCGTTTCAGTTGATAAACTCCACCGTAGCACCATCTGAATCACAACTAAATAAACGCACCTGCCAACCCGAAAGACCCGAATGTTCCAGCTCGGCCTCGGCTTTAGATATAAATTGCACATCATCACGATCAACGATTGCAAGGACTGACGGACCTGCTCCGCTTATCGCCGTAGCATATGCTCCCAGCTCGTATGCAATATAGAAAATCCTTTCCGCGCCCGAAATAAGCGGAAAACGATAGGGTTGATGAAGCCGATCCTGCACCGCTACGCGTAGATTTTCAAGGCTGCCTGAAAAAAGTGATGCTGTCATAAGCGCGGCTCTTGAAAGATTATATACCGCATCGGTACGCGAGACCTTATCGGGCAAAACAGCCCGGGCGACCTCGGTTTTAAGCTCAAAGTCGGGGACAAAGACCGCAAAGCGAATTCTGTCCGACACCGGCACACTGACTGTATGCACCCTTCCTCCATCCATAACGGCGGTCACCAGCCCTCCGAAAAGCGCCGGCGCGGTATTGTCGGGATGCCCCTCAAGCCCGGCGGCAAGGTCGGATATGTCGTGCAGTGAAAGCGGACTGCCCATTAGGGTGTTGGCACCAAGCAATCCGGCAACCAGGCAAGCAGACGAGCTCCCCAGCCCCCTTGTCATGGGGATGTTGCTTTCCTGCCGAATGTGCAGACCTTTAAACGGATGACCGCAACGTTTATACAAATATTCGGCTGTTTGAAATATCATGTTGCTTTTATCGGTGGGGATTTCCGCCCCGTCGATTGATTCTATCAGGCAAAGGGGATTTTCTTCGGTGCCGTCTGCCTCCTCCACCCAAACATAGTTATACAGAGTCAAAGCAATACCTAGTGCATCAAAACCCGCTCCCAGATTGGCGCTTGACGCGGGAACCGTTATTTTAACCATATATACGTCATCAGCCTTTCTGCAGTAAATATATTCACGGGTATAATTTTATAACCATTGTTCTATAAATCTGCTATTCTTATACTGCTTATCATTGAAGCATCGGGCAGAGCTCCAATCACCTCATCCAAACGGGTTTGGGTGATTACAGGTGTAACAAGCGCAAGTTCATCCGAGGGGGAATTTTCAAATTCAACACTTTCGCACACGCCCAGCATATCTTCCAATTTGCTTTTAAACATCTCGGTATTATCACATTTGAGTCTGAGCATCATGGCGGATTTTGAGTCGTGATAATCTGCTACATAGTCCGCCCCGCCAGGCTCCCAACTTAGGTATTTGCGTGCCCCCAAATGCTTAACCTCGTCAATGATATCGGCAACCACCGCGCTTGCGGTTGGGAGCTTGCCCGCACCCTGCCCGTAAAAGACCACATCGCCGATTGCATCTCCTCTGACAAGGATGCCGTTGAAAACATCATTTACCGCGGCAAGGCGGCTGGTGTGCGGCAAAATCATGGGGGCAACAATACAATCAAGCCGTCCGTCTTTAAGCTTGCGTGCCCGCCCGATAAGCTTGATTACCCCGCCCCATTTATCGGCATATTTCACATCTTCAAGGGTGATATTTTGGATGCCTTCGGTATGCACCTGCTCGGGATAGACATGCTTCCCGAAAGCAAGAGATGCAAGAATGCAGATTTTACGACAGGCATCAAGACCGCCGATATCTGCAAGAGGATCCCGCTCTGCATATCCCAACCGCTGAGCCAGATTAAGGGCATCGTCGAATGAAATATCGTCGTGTATCATCTTTGTCAATACGAAATTTGTAGTTCCGTTTAGTATTCCCGCTATTTCAAATACCTCATTGGCGGCAAGGCACTGGTCAAGCGGACGCAAAATGGGAATTCCCCCGCCGACACTCGCTTCAAAAAGGAAGTTCAGATTGCGCTCGCGCGCCAAAGCCAACAGTTTGTCACCCTTGGCGGCCACCAGCTCTTTGTTGGAGGAGACAACGCTCTTGCCGGACATCAGGCAACGGCGCACAAAATCATATGCCGGATTTAACCCGCCGATTGTTTCCACAACTATTTTTATATCGGGGTCGTTTACAATATCTTCAAAATTGTCGGTAAAGCGACCTGCCACCGGGCTGTCCGGAAATTCCCTTATATCAAGAATACGGCTGATTTCAATCGGCTCGCCCGCCTTATGTGTAATGTTTTTCTTGTTTTTTAGCAAAACCTCCACAACGCCCGAGCCCACAACACCATATCCCATTATAGCTATCTTAACCATGAGTATTTGCCTGCCTTTCCGATAATAACCAGCCTGTCTTATGTAATGTGATACAAGGCTGAAATTTTTATATAATCAATCATCGCTTGAAATACGAGTGACCCGTTCCACCCCTGCGGTGGATGACAGGGTTTTTATAAACTCACCGACCGAAAAGTCGGTATTGACGATGCGTGCCGATATCGAAACCAACGCTCTGCCATCGTTAGGTATGTTCTGATTTACTGTGAGAATGTTGGCACCGGCCGATGCAAATGCCGAAAGGACACCCGATAAAACCCCAGGTCTGTCGCTCAGCTCGGCAAGAACGGTAAGCACCCTGCCTCCGGCAACGGCATCATAAAAAAATACGCCGTCCTTATATTTATAAAACGCGCTTCTGGAAATACCCGCAAGCCGCGCCGCCTCGGTTGCGGAAGCGGCATTACCCGATTCAAGCAGCTGCTTTGCATCTGCAACACGGATAAACACATCGGGCAGTATATTGCTATCCACCAAAAGCATCTGTGAATGCTCTTTGTTTTGACGCATACTGTCCACCTCCTGTATACTTTTGTGCTCCATCCGAACACACTATATCATTTGTATTTCTGAAATTCAAGACTTTTATTTCAGATAAAAATAATTCCACATTTTATACACCCAAAGGCGGTATACCATCGATGGAATTCATGCAATCCGACCAACACTGTTTTATCAGTGTTTGGTATTAGTACCGATTATTTTATGCTATTGCTTATCAAAACCAAGTAAGCTATAATGTGTTTACTGGTAAAAAAGGGGGTCATTTATATGATTTCTAAGGATTCCTCGTCTCAGTCATCACCACTGCAATACAACAAAAAAGTAGAGCGTCGTTTTTGTTTCCTTATCAATCTGCTGTATTTCAGCGTACTGCTGTTTATCGGAATCATTATTATTCGATATCTGTTGGTTTGGATGCTTCCGTTCGTTATGGCGTTTATTGTGGCGGCAGCATTACAGCGACCTTTGGGGTGGCTGGTACGAAAAACAAAAATCAGCAAAAAGGTCTTTTCGGTCGTGCTTGTGGTATTGTTCGTTTTATTATTGGCGGGTGTTGTGGCAATCATAACTTGGCAGCTTATTATCGCCTTAATGAAGTTTTTGTCGGATCAAAATAACATTTCCCTCGTGGAAAAGACTGTTATGGGCATTTCGGACTATATAAAAGAACTGATTGTTAGTTTTTCCAACCTGCTTTCAGAGGAAGCAACATTGTCTCTCCAACAGTCGATTAACAGCTTCTCCTCCAGCATTATCGGCTTTATCACAGGGTTTTTCACAGATTTGGCGGCATCTATTGCCACCACCGTAACAACCCGTCTTCCCATGTTGCTGATAAGCTTTATAATATGGGTGGTTGCATCAATTTTTCTAACCATTGATTATCAAAAGGTGATGTCGTTTTTTATGCGGCAGGTTCCAAAAAGACATACCGAAACAGTGGAGTTTACCCGAAGTCTTTTTACCGACACGCTGTTTAAATTAGTGCGGGCTTATATTCTTATTATTTTTATCACCTTTATTGAACTGAGCATCAGTTTTTCTATTTTGAATATACGCTACTCCATTTTGCTTGCCGCCCTTATTGCTATATTAGATATCCTTCCGGTTCTGGGAACGGGAACGGTTCTAATACCATGGGCGATCACAGCCTTGCTGATGGGCAATGTGCGGATGTTTATAGGTCTGGGATTAACATATATAATCATCACAATCATCCGCAATATTATTGAGCCCAGGCTGGTCAGTTATCAAATCGGGCTTAACCCTTTGGTCACATTATTCTTTATGTTTTTAGGGCTGCGTGCTATAGGTGTTTTCGGCATGATTTTGTTCCCGGTGATTGTTATGGTTTTGGTTCAACTGCAAAACAGCGGAAAAATCCGTCTTTGGAAATAGAAATACAATACTATACAACCACCCTCGGCAGAAAGCCGAGGGTGGTTGTATAGTATTGTACTAATCTCAATTATAAAAGCAGATAAAATGGAGCGATGCGTTCCTAATACTAATTTAAATTAAATTAGTATAAAAAGAATGTGTTTTGAGCGATAATTTTATCGCCGCTTTTATTTGAGATTAGTATTATATCGCCAGAACTCCCATCTCATCTTTGATGACAATGAGAATTTGCTCCTCCATACCTGTTTGTACATTCACATATACAAGCACCTGTTCATCCTTTTGACCTTTGCACATAAACTCATGGCAAAGGGTTTCGGAAAGTCCTTCGGTGGGGATGATGGCCATGTCGTGAGATTGTACGGTCAACCGTTTGCTTAAAATCGAACGCGCCTGATGCTCGGTAACCGCAACATCGGGTAGATTACGGGTGGTGTGGTTCATAATATAACCCTTTGCATCGTATGCAACAACGCTGCCGTCATCAAGGGCAATACCTATCTTAATCAAATCCGGATACAGGATTACCCCGTTTTGGGTAGCCGCAAAATTGACGGTTAATATGCCATTGTTTATCCCGTAATAGCGATATTTAAAATCCTTAAATCCCATATCGGTCAGTACCTTTTGGGCAATCTTAACACCTTTTTCGGTTGATATCTTGGGCTCGCCTACCGGGCGGGAATCGATGAAATAATCAATAAGACCGCCTGCCTTTGTAACCGATACCCTCATTGTTTTTGAGGTAAAGTCATAGGTAGGCAGATTGCTCGCGGTATCTCCGACATGTTTTAAAGAATTTATCTTGGTGGTAGTCTTGGTTGTTTTTAATGCCTTATCGACCGATACCTGTGGTTTACCTTTTAAGAGCTTGGGCTTTTGCTGAAGAATATTATCTGAAAACGGCCCGTCATATATCATGGTGGGATAATCAGAAAATCCCTCTTCAATTTCCTTAAACCCCCCGGTTACATCCGGCTCGTTCTCATCAGTATTTCGTTTTTTTACGGAGGATGAAACCTCTCCGATCATCAGTCTGCCGTTTTCAACATCACTTACCATCTGACGCAGCTGTTTTGATATTTTTGATGCATAATTCGACAGTTTGTCCAGTGACTCAAGGTCGGCATCGGTTATTTTCCCTCCGACGGATACGCGATTTGACAATGATAAGCAGAAGTTACCGACCTGAGACAGAAATTTATTGGTTACATTGATGGTATTATTATCTACCGGCAACTGTGCCAATGCATCCTTAGCATATCCCGCATCATTGCACAGCTTTGTAGACAGACCTTGGATTTGCTTTGATGTGGTTGCATATTGTCCCTTATCCAATGTATTATTCAAGTCGTTGACATATTCCGATAATTGACTTAGGGCTCTCTGATAAGAATATTCCACCGTTGTGCGGTAATTCACCGCAATGGCATACGCGGAAATAGAGGATGCGGCCAATACCAAAACCAGCGCGACTGTAAAACTGACAATACGCACAAGAGATCTACGGTTAAGCTTTCGTAACGAACTCATATAATACGCCTCATTCCTAGGATATTTGTGTTTATTATTTCCTAATCCCCCCGACATTATTAAAGGAAAATTATAGGGAGCTGAAGCGTTATTATATTCTTTTACGCAATCCAGGTTATAACACCGGTCATCTTTTTTCGCGAACCATAAAGGTAGCAAAATAAAGTATGGCTGATATCAGCACAATAGCCGGACCTGTTGCAACAGAAATTTTATACGAAAGCCAAAGACCGAGAAATCCAGAAAACAGACCGAATATCAAAGCGGTCAGATGATAGCTGCGGGTGTTTTTCGCAATGTGACGGGCGGCAGCGGCAGGCAGAATAAGCATGGCATTGATGATAAGCAGCCCGACCCAATTTATGGCAATCATCACAACGACGGCGACAACAACAACAAATATGTTATCCAGAAGCCGGACAGGAATTCCTTTGCCGGCGGCCAGCTCGGGGCTGATACTTATAGAGTGAAACCGGTTGAAGCATATGACCCATAAAAGGGCGCCAACCGGCAGCATGATCGCCAGAACAATCAACTCATCCTTTGAGATGCTCAAGATATCCCCGATTAAAAGACTCTGATAACGCGAAAAGCTGCCTTTGTATGATAGAAGAACAAGACCGAGAGCCA
>JAQUHC010000100.1 GCA_028683785.1 Oscillospiraceae bacterium | reverse complement strand
TTCTACTACTTTTCTATCTTCTTCCGTCAAGTATATTGGTGACATCGACATTTTGATATACCTCACTTTTTTCTTTCAGTATATCACATATTATGTCGTTTTGTCAATATTTAGATGTTACATAGTAGTAGGGGCGGATTCCATATCCGCCCGTTTTCTTTAAATTCCATATCCGCCCGTTCAACAATAATGATTGCGTGCAAATGGTTTGGCATGATAACATATCGCGGATATGACAACATATTGCGGATATTTTTTCATTGTTCGGTTAAATGCCGGTGTAAATCATTTACGCCGCCAAATCGCCAAATAAGATTTATGCCTATAATCATAATAGAAAAACCAACCGGATATTATTAATACTAAATCCATTCTAAAACATTCCAGAATAGAGCGATGCGTTCCTAATACTAATTTAAATTAAATTAGTATAGCAAGAACGCGCCATGAGCGATAATTATGGAATAGTTATAGTTGGATTTAGTATAAACAATTAAATCAATCCGTAACTGCTTACGAAACTGGAAATTTTGATTAGAATGTATATTTATGCCCGATACTGCATATATATGTACTTTTATATGCCAATTATACCCGTATATTACTATATTATTCAGCAAACAAGCCCTTTTAACTTGTTTTGTGGCGGTTACAAGGCTGTAACTTTTGTATAAATGCACAAATATTTATAAGCTGATCGGCAAATCCTCTTGCGCCCCCATAATTGGTGATTATATGGCAATTTGAGCTTTATACCGCCAGATATAACATCAAGCTTCCACGATTTTCATCGCATTTGTTTGCTTTTATTAATATTGTCCTGACCGGAAAAACCAAATTGCCTGCCGTAGATTGATTTTATAAAAAACTTATTTGTTAAATAATGGCGCTGATATTTGTGCACTATATACAATTTTCTCAGGAATTACGCGGTTTGACACCAAGATTTATAGTTAGTATAATACTAAGCACTGGTAAAACAATGCAAATCTTATTAAGTTTTAATCCAGTATTTAGTAAATCACATCTACGCTCCGACAAACGGATAATTTTGGTCAAAAAAACCATAATCAGTTTTCTATTATTATAGCGCCGTCAATTTTAACAAAGCTTTAACCGACGGTCCTGAGAAGAAAGGAAGCATTTGATGGATACCGTATATCGCATTACCCGAGCGGTTGGACATACTTTAAACAGTCGTCTGTTTGCCGCCTCGGCACTTGCAGTGGTAAGCGCTGCAATTATTGTTTTCGTATCGTTAAATATCAATGCCGTGACAATCGTTGACGGCGACACCAGCAGGGTGGTAATGACACTTGACAGCAATCCCCACCGGGTGGTGGAAAACGCAGGAGTTGCCCTTAATGAGGGAGACAAAGTGATTGCGGCGGGAAGTAACGGAGTTTTGACAATAGATAGGGCGGCTGATGTTCAGATCACCGCCGATGGAATTTCAACCCTTGTGCGTATGTCCGAAGGCACGGTAGCCGACGCTTTGGAAAAGGTTGGCGTTCAGATAGGTGAAAATGATAAGCTAAATGTCCCCCTGGACCTTAACATTGATGATGGTCTGGATATAAATGTGGACAGAATAACCTATAAGGTCTATACCGTCACCCAAACCGAGAAATATACCGTTGATACCGATTATACCACCACGATTTCCCACGGTTCATCCTTTATTAAGAGGGCAGGGGTGGACGGAAGCAAAACCATAACCTACCGCAAAACCATAAAAAACGGTAAGGTTATAAAAACCGAGACGGTAAAAGAGGTAGTCAACCGTAAAATGGTGCCTCAAATAAAATTGGCCGGCATGCCCAAAGGCACCCCGCAATCGGTCGCTCCCTTCAAAATCAATCTGAATTCCCAGGGGCAGCCGACAAACTATAAGGCCAAATTTACAGGCAGGGCGACTGCATACAGCAGCGACCGCGGATATGCCGGAACCTGGACCGCATCGGGGCGAAGAGCCGAGGTCGGAGTTGTGGCGGTAAATCCCAAGAAAATCCCCTACGGCTCAAAGCTGTATATCGTTTCTCCCGACGGCTCCTATGTTTACGGATATGCCGTCGCGGGCGATACCGGACGCGCCCTGATGAGCGGGCATTGTTTGGTTGACCTGTTTTTCGCGCATTATGAGGAATGTCTCAGGTTCGGAGCCAGGCGCCTCAATGTTTATGTACTTGAATGATACGATAAAAACTATGGGGCTGCCGCACATAAAAGTGCGTCAGCCCCAAAATTATGTATTTATGAAGAATACACCGGCATAAACGGTGTAATACTAATCTCAAAAAAGCGACGATAGAATTATCACTCATAACGCGTTCTTCTAATACTAATTTAATTTAAATTAGTATTAGAAGAACGCATCACTCCATACATTCTGTATTGTTATATTTACGCGCCGAGATATGCACGACGAACCTGTTCATTATCCAAAAGGTCTGAAGAGTTTCCTTCGAGTATGACCTTTCCGGTTTCAAGAACATAGGCGCGGTTTGAGATTGATAAAGCCATCCTTGCGTTTTGTTCAACCAAAAGAACGGTGGTTCCGCTTTGGCTTACCTCCTTGATGCAACCGAATATTTCCTGAACCAGAATAGGTGACAGACCCATTGACGGCTCATCCAGGAGCAGCATTTTTGGTCTGGACATGAGTGCGCGGCCTATCGAAAGCATCTGCTGCTCCCCACCGGAAAGGGTGCCGGCCTGTTGCCGTTTGCGCTCCTTCAAGCGAGGGAACCGTTTAAATACCAACCCCAGGTCATCTGCAATCTCCCGACTGTTTTTTGCCGGACTGACGAAGGCGCCCATCTCCAGGTTTTCCTGAACGGTCAGACTGCTGAAAACACGCCGCCCTTCGGGAACCTGAGCAAGTCCAAAACGGACGATTTTATGGGGCTCTGCCTTTGATATGTTGTGCCCCATAAAGGATATATCCCCGGTCTTTGAGCGGAGAAGCCCCGATATAGTGTGCATGGCGGTGGTTTTTCCGGCACCGTTTGCCCCTATAAGCGAAACAATTTCCCCCTCCTTGACATGGAAGGACACCCCTTTAAGCGCGTGAATTACGCCGTAATATACATTGATATCGTTTACGCTGAGCATTATATGCCCCGCCTTTCCATCCGAATTTTGCCGACGGCATTGTACCTGTTATTATTGGCCGGGTTCAACAGCCGAGATATGCTGCGATAACTTTTTCATTTTTTCGTATTTCTTCCGGAGGACCTTGAGCAATCAGGGTTCCGTAATCCAGGACATACAGCCGCTCACATACATTCATAACAAGGCTCATATCGTGCTCTATAAGAAGAATGGCCACATTAAATCGGTCCCGTATGTCGCGGATGGTTGCCATTAAGTCCTTTGTTTCGGTCGGATTCATGCCGGCCGCAGGCTCATCTAAAAGCAGAAGCTTGGGCTGGGAGGCAAGGGCGCGCAATATTTCCAGTTTTCGTTGTTGTCCGTAAGGAAGATTGGCTGCCGTTTGGTCAGCAGTGTCCTCCATATCAAAAATTCTCAGCAGCTCCCTTGCCTTTTTGTCGACCTCCCGCTCCTGCCTCCAGTACGGAGGAAGCCGCAGCATCGCGGTGAGGCTTTTGTATTTCATGTTCTGATTCATGGCAACCTTGATGTTATCAGCCACCGTCATATTTTTAAAAAGGCGGATATTCTGAAAGGTCCGGGCAATTCCGATGCGGTTTATCTGATAAGGTTTTTTGCCGAGGATACTGTTGCCCTCAAGGTGTATAGCCCCTCCGCTCGGAACATAAACTCCGGTAAGCAGGTTGAAAACGGTGGTTTTGCCTGCTCCGTTAGGCCCGATAAGCCCTACAATTTCACCGTCGTCAACAACCATATGCAGCTCATTAAGAGCCTGCAAGCCGCCGAACACAATCCCTAAATCCTTGGTTTCCAAGAGGTGCATTATGTCATTCCTCCTTTGCGTCTGACGGCACTTTTTTATTTGCAATTCTTTTTTTGATATTTGCTAAAATTTTCGGTACCGAAATTTCATTGCGTCCAAGCAAACCGGATGGCCTGAACAACATAACTATAATCAGAATGGCGGAATAAAGAACCATACGATATTGAGAAAATTCCCTCAACCATTCAGGAAGCGCGGTGAGCACACTGGCTGATATAACCGAACCTGTGATAGAGCCCATACCGCCCAAAACCACCATAATCAAAATCTCTACCGAGCGGTTGAAATCAAACTTTGCAGGGTCAATCATCTGAATATGATGTGCATATATTCCACCCGCCACTCCCGCAATAAACGCGGCAAGCACGAATGCAAATAATTTGTAATATACCGTATTTATACCCATTGATTCGGCTGCAATTTCATCCTCACGAATAGAGATGACCGCCCGCCCGTGCCGGGAGCGCCCGAATGTGAACATAATTACTATAACAACAACGGCAATCAGGAATGCATATATAAACATGGGGCTGGGATTTTCTCGGTTACTTAATGTTCCCATACCGCTAAGTCCCATAGAACCATTTGTAATTTTAAGGTTATATGATACAACACGGATTATCTCCCCGAACCCCAATGTAATGATGGCAAGATAATCTCCCCTTAATCTGAGTGCGGGGATTCCGATAACAAAGCCGAATACAGCCGAAACCATCCCGGCCAGAATAAGGCTGATTGGAAATGAAATTTCTAAAGGCAGGTTGCTGTTTAATGTAAATAAGGATGAAGCATAAGCACCCACAAGCATAAAACCCGCATGACCCAATACAAGCTGACCCAGAATTCCGGTAACCAGATTGAGACTGACTGCCAATATTACATTAATACAAACCAGTGTTAAAATACCTGTGTTATATCTGCTTATAACGCCGGTATTTATTAATATTACCAGAACAACAAACAAAATGGCGACCAAAATCGCGTTTATTATATAATTAGTAGCAATTTTCTTTCTAAAAGCGGTCATATTGTCAGCCAGTCCTTTCCGCGGGAAGGATAGGTAATTATAAGGTTCCGGTTGTTGCGAAATATGATAACCGAAAAGTATAATACTTGGTTCGAAAAACAGGGTTTTTCAAACATTAAACCTTCTCCTTTTTGTTCTTGCCCATCAAACCCGAAGGCTTGACCAGCAGCATAATAATAAGAATTCCGAAAACAACAGCATCTGTAAGCTTCGTACTGATATAGGCTTTGGTAAGACTTTCAGCCACTCCCAGAGCATAACCGCCCAGCATTGCACCCGGGATTGAACCGATACCGCCAAAAACGGCAGCAACGAAAGCCTTTAATCCCAGAAGATTTCCCATATCCGGTCTAACCTGAGGATAGGTATTGGAGTAGAGAAGTGCTCCCACAGCCGCCAAAGCAGAGCCGACAGCAAAGGTTATGGCTATCACGCTGTTTGTATTGATGCCCATAAGCTTTGCTGCTTCCGTATCCTCCGAAGCAGCCTGCATTGCTTTCCCGATTTTTGTTTTATTAACCAACAGCTGAAGTCCCGACATCATAATAACCGATGTTATAATATTAAGAATGGTAGACGACGCAAGCTCCAAGCTGCCGATTTTTAGTATTGTTGATGTAAATAAAGGTGGCATAGCCTTAGGGTCTGAGCCAAAGAACAGCATAAAAACATTTTGAAGGAATATGCTGACACCCATTGCGGTGATCAGTAACGATATACGAGCCGCATTGTGCACCAAAAGACGGTGATAAGCCACCCGTTCTATGATAACACCGGTTAGAGTGCATACAATTATTGCTACAGGCGCCGCGATCCACACCGGCAGTCCCAGTATAGACATAACAAGATAGACCGAATAACCGCCCACCATGATAATATCACCGTGGGAAAAGTTAATCAGCTGCACAATACCGTAAACCATGCTGTAACCAAGTGCCACCAGAGCATAGATACTGCCCAGGCCTAAACCGTTTATAACATGCGTTGTAAAATCCATGCTGCACCTTCCAAATCACTTAGTAACCGATACAATCTGAAAAGAGGGTGACTTGCTTTCACCCTCTTTTCAAGATGGTTGAGACAATAAATATGCTAAAATCAGCTCATTGAATAAAGTTCAACAAATTTATACTTATTATCTTCAAAGGATGTAATGAATGCCTGACGGATAGGATTGCGGTTTCCATCAAAGGTTGTGGTACCTGTCAGACCGGCATAATCGGTTGACTTCAACGCGTCGATAATCTTATCTGCATCGGTTGAACCGGCCTTTTCTATTGCTGCAGCCATTATCTGCATTGAGTCATATCCCAAAACCGAAAACATGTTTGGCTCTATTTCATATGTTTCTTTGTACTCTTTCAGGAAATTCTGAAGATTTGGATCTGTGCTGGTGTCGGAATACTGACTGCAGAAATACCCGTTGGCAAGTGCATCAACATCTGACTTGTCAATTTTATCAAGAACAGAATCCCAACCGTCAGCGCCCAGAAGCTTTGCTGTAATACCGTGATTTTTGGCCTGTACCGCAATCAACGCAACATCCGAATAGTATACGGGAACCATGATAACTTCGGGGTTGCTGGTCTTAATCTTTGTAAGCTGTGTGTTAAAATCGGTGCTCTTGGTTGTATATCCTTCTTTGTTTGTGATGGTCATCCCAAAGCTTTTCGCGGCAGTCTCAAACGCATCGGCAATACCGGTGGAATAGGGATCGCCCGTGTCATAAATAATAGCCGCGGTTTTGGCGTTGAGCTTCTTTGATGCATATGAAGCCATCAGCTGACCCTGATAAGGATCGATAAAGCAGGTGCGGAAGACATTATTACCGACAAGCGTGATGCTTTCCTCGGTTCCTGATGCAGTAATCATGGGCATATTGTCTTCCTTTGCCTTCAATGCAACAGCCTTTGTAGGCTTGGAGGTAACATCCCCGACAAGTGCCACGATACCTTCTTCAACCAGCTTGTTATATGCGTTGACAGCCTCGGTAGGATCGCCCTTCTCGTCCTCGTATATGTATTCAATCTGTTTGCCCAGGATTCCGCCCTTTTCGTTGATGTCTTTAACAGCCATCAATACAGCGTTGTTTACGGCTTTACCATAGTTAGCAACATCCCCGGTCAAAGGAGCGAGTCCGCCGATTTTAATGGTGTCGCTTTCTTTTGTTTTACATCCTGCAAAAATGCCCATCAACATGATTGCAACCAACAAAAGGGAAACAATTCGCATCTTTTTCATACAATACCCTCCAAATTTTAAAATGGTTTTTTGTTTTAGGCTAAAAGTAATTTTTATTATACTAGCCGCCGTGCCACAATTCAAGTAAAAAGTAGTAATAAAAGCTGTAAAACTGATATTTATTATAAAATTAAGGTTGACTGACGGCAAAACCGGTTCATTTAGCATCACAATCGGGATTATCATTCTCTCGGCAAACATCAAAACAAAGGGCTTTCAGATCGTCAAGGGTGGAAATCTGTCCCGCACGGCTTCTAAACGAAGCCGCTCCTTTTAACCCCCGCATTGCCCATGAAGCGTGTTTTCGCGCTTCAAGAAGGGCGGTTTTCTCCCCTTTCAGCTCGACGGCAAGCGTAACCTGCCGAAGCAAAACCTCCATGCGTTTTGAAACGGGCGGGTCGGGCAGCAGTCTGCCATGCTCCAGATATGTGTTTATTTGCGCAAAAATCCAAGGCGCTCCCAATGCGCCCCGCCCCACCATAATAAGGTCGCAATCGGTATGCTCATACAGGCGAGCGGCTTCAACCGCCGAGGTAACCTCCCCGTTTCCTATGACCGGGATTTTCAGCGCGCACTTTACCTGACGAATGATATCCCAATCCGCCGGGGGGGAATACATTTGATCTCTTGTCCGTCCGTGTACCGTAATAGCCGCCGCTCCCGCTGATTCACAGGCAAGCGCGACCTCAACCGCATTTACATTATCCGCAGAATAGCCCTTTCTTATCTTGGCCGTCACCGGAACA
>JAQUHC010000099.1 GCA_028683785.1 Oscillospiraceae bacterium | reverse complement strand
CCAATTCTCTGATATGTTTAATATCTTTTATACCGCCCGATGCGATTATATTACAGGAAACCGATTTTGAAAGCTGGGAAAGCTGATTAAAATTCGGGCCTTCAAGGGTGCCGTCCTTAGAAATATCGGTATATATCAAGGTTTCCACTCCTATTTCTTCCATCTGTTTTGCCATTTGGATATATGAGATATCCGATACCTCCAACCAACCCTCAGCTGCCACCCTGCTGTTTACCGCATCAATTCCCACCGCAATTTTTTCGCCGTATTTCTCAACCGATTGGCGTACAAACTGCGGATTTTTTAAGGCAGCTGAACCGAGTATACAGCGTGAAATACCTCCTGACAGGTAGAATTCAAGCGTCTCCATGTCGCGGATACCCCCGCCAAGCTGCACTTTTAAACCGCTTTTTTTCGCTATTTCAAGAAAAATCTCAGAGTTTATACGCTTGCCTGTCTTTGCCCCGTCAAGGTCCACCATATGAACCCATTCTGCTCCTGCATTTCGGAAGGAGCAGGCGGTATCAAGGGGACTTTCGGCGACTTGATGAACGGTTGAAAAATCCCCCTTATATAAACGAACACAGTACCCGTCTTTTATATCAATTGCAGGAAATATTAACATAAATAAACCTTCTTTACAATGTTCCCTTCGTTGATAATACACCGTCTCTCGGTATAACTGCAAGACGAATTGCGTGGGCCGCCGCTTTATACAGAGCCTCGGTCATGTGGTGAGCATTTCCTCCGTATTTAATACTCATATGAAGTGTTATTCCCGCATTAAATGCGAATGCGCGGAAAAATTCTGAGGTGAGGCAGGTATCATAATCCCCCACACGCTTTTCCGGAAATACGGCATCAAACACAAGGAACGGACGACCGCTGATATCCACCGCGGCTGAGGCAAGAACCTCATCCATCGGAATGGTAAAGCTACCGAAGCGAGCAATTTCGCCCTTATCTCCCAACGCTTCTGCCATAGCCTTTCCCAAAGCAATTCCGGTATCCTCAACGGTATGATGTCCGTCAACATTCAAATCACCTTTAACCTTAACCGTCATACCAAAACCACCGTGGACGGCGAACGCCTCCAGCATGTGGTCAAAGAAACCTATTCCGGTAGAAATCTCTGTTTCTCTCCCATCCAGGCATATCTTTGCGTAAACATTCGTTTCCTTTGTTTTTCTACTGCATTCGCCTGTTCTCATTTTATGTCTCCTTTCTTCTTTTAAGACAATCCTCTATAGCCCGAAGCATCTCGGTATTTTCAACCTGTGTTCCCGCGGTTATTCTTAGAAAATCATCTCCGAAGCATCGCACTATTATGCCGTTTTCGACAAGATGCCGAAATACACCCTGTGCGTCATTGAGCTTTATAAATGCGAAATTTGTACAGCTGTCATAGACATGGGTAATCAGCTTATCTTCTTCCAGCTTGCGAAGCCCTTCGATAATGTAATTTCGTGAATTTAGTATTGTTTCGATATATTCCGTCTGATACAGCCTGTTCTTCAGCACAATTCTCGCCATTGCCTGTGAAATCGAATTGACATTATAGGGTGATTTTGCAGAGCGAAGAACCGATGTCAGCTTAGAATTCGCAATGGCAAAACCGATACGCAGCCCTGCCATACCAAGAGCCTTTGAGCAGGTGCGGAGCAGTATGAGGTTATCATATTCCTGTGCTTCTTTAATTAAAGATTGATCCCAGAAATCCATATATGCCTCATCTAAAACGATTAAAGCATTTGTACTACTTATAAGACGGCGCATCTCCTTTGCGCTTATCCCCAGAGAGGTCGGGTTGCATGGATTAGAAAAGATGATCAAACGGATATTTTGCTCCGCTGCCGTATTAATAATCATGTCAATGTCGACAGTCATATCTTCATTCTTATCCAAAGTAACACAGGGATTTTCGGTTATCGAGGTGTAAAAGCGATACATCGAAAAGTCAGGCGACAAGGTCAACACCTTTTCACCCTTTTGTAAAAACGCCGACATAATAATAGAAATCAGTTCATCCGAACCATTGCCCGCAGTGACATAATCGGAAGAAATTCCATATGCTCGGGCAAAACCGAAGCATAGATCGGCGGCAAGTGGATCGGGATAGCGGTTGAGAGCCACACTCGCCGCTGTATTAATCATTGCTTCCCGGTCTTCTTCGGTAGGAAGTAAGAAAGATTCGTTTGCATCAAGCCTGATACGATAAAATCCTTCTATCGGGTCATAGGGTTTGAGACTTTGGGCTTTTGGTGAGAGCTTGTATGACATTGGGACATCATTCCTTTCGCAATTAGAGACGAACACGAATTGAATTTGCGTGAGCGTCCAGCCCTTCCTCCTCAGCCAGTGTAATTATATCTTTAGCGGCAGTTTCCAAAGCGTTTTGATTATATGAAATAAAGCTTGATTTTTTTATAAAGCTGTCAACCGATAGCGGAGAGAAGAACCGAGCCGTTCCGCTTGTGGGAAGAACATGGTTTGGACCTGCATAATAATCGCCCAGCGGTTCGGGTGAATATTTTCCGAGGAATACAGAACCCGCGTTATCAAGCCTACCCAGATAACCCATCGGATTTTCACACATAACTTCCAGATGCTCGGGTGCAAGTTGATTTGAAAAATCAATCGCCTCATCCATGTTGCGGCATACTATTATCCCACCGTAATCAGAAAGTGATTGCCTTATTATATCTGCGCGTGACAGGCCTTTAATCTGGCGTTCAAGCTCAGACACCGTCTTTTGTGCAATCTCGGAAGACGTGGTAATAAGAATTGACGACGCAAGCGGATCATGTTCTGCCTGTGACATCAAATCGGCCGCAAGATATATAGGATCTGCGGTATCGTCTGCAAGAATAAGTATCTCGCTCGGCCCTGCAATCATATCAATATCCGCGACACCGTAAACCAGTCTTTTTGCCGTTGCAACATATATATTTCCCGGTCCGACGATTTTATCGACCTTATTAATCGAATCGGTTCCATATGCAAGGGCGGCCACAGCTTGTGCACCGCCGCAAAGGTACAGCCTGTCAACTCCTGCAATATATGCGGCTGCCATGACCGCGGTATTATAGATGCCGTCTTTTTGAGGAGGGGTAACCATCACAATTTCATTAACTCCTGCAATACGAGCGGGTATTGCATTCATCAACACCGATGAGGGATATGCAGCCGTACCCCCCGGCACATATATGCCTACCCTATCAAGACCGCGTATGCGTTGCCCCATTATTATCCCGTTTTTATCTGTTGTAATCCAGCTTTGCCGAACCTGCCGACGATGATAATCCTCTATATTTCTGGCGGCATTTTGCAATGCAATATAAACATTTGGATCGCACTTATTGGCGAAGCCCGCCAGTTCATCATATTCAATTGGCTCAAGGAGGGGGTCTGTACCGTCAAATAGGCGTGTATATTCCGTTACCGCATCGTCACCGCGCATCCGCACATCATCAATAATATCCTGAACAGCGGCGGTAACCCGCTGATTTAACTCGTTGCTTCGCGATTTAAGCCGGTTTAAAAGTCGGTATTCAATATTTCCGTCGGCGTAAACAACCTTTATCATGGTATTTCTTTCCTTTCAGACGGGAATTAAATCTTTTGCTCCAACATCGAAATAAAAGCCTCAATCTCATCTTTCCTAAGCTTCATGCAAGCCATATTTACTATTAAACGTGCCGAGATCGGCATGACTTCTTCGATTACCTCCAGACCGTTTTCGCGAAGCGTGGAGCCGGTTTCAACTATGTCGACAATGGCATCGGACAGCCCGAGGAGCGGCGCAAGTTCAACCGAGCCTTCGATTTTAATGATACGGACATCCATTCCTTTGCTGCTGAAATATGCACGCGATACATTAGGATACTTTGATGCAACCGTCTTTGTTTTATAGCCCTTAAAAAAAACGCTGCCATTGGGTGCTGCGAGAGCAAAACGGCAACGGCCGAAACCCAGGTCCAGAACTTCATAAAAGCTGCCGCCCGATTCGGCGATTGTATCCTTGCCTACCACTCCCAAGTCACATACACCATGCTCAACATATGTTATTACATCGGCGGCTTTTGCAAGTACAACCTCAAAGCCCTTACCGTCGGTTGAACCGACAGGTAAAATTAACCGTCTGCCTTTATTGCGAACGGCAGCAGTATCCAGCCCCATTCGGTCAAACAGGTCAATTATATTTTTTTCAAGCCGCCCTTTTGTCAGGGCTATACGCATAGGTTTCATTGTCTATGTACATTCCTCTCACCGATTGCCTATTTCATAAACCGAGATATCTTCGCCGAACTCATACACTTTTAAAATTCTACGCTTTAGGGCATATTCCCTTGCCTCTTCAACAGTTTGAAAAACGCTGAATTCACAATAAATACCCTCTTTTGTAAGCTCTCCGACCCTTTTAAGCGCGTCAGTTTCAAAACCGGGTAATGCATGCACAAGCACCTCAGGCGGCATTGGGGGCTTGATTTCGCCCCGTTCAAGCATCCTCTTTGTAATAGAATCAACATTAACGCCAAATCCGGTAGCCGGTAGATCACATCCGAAACGGCGAAGCAATGTATCATACCGTCCGCCTGTAATAACGGTATCGCCGCTGCCTTCAATGTAACCACGAAAAATAACCCCGGTATAATATTCGTTCTGGTGTACCAAACCCAGGTCAATCATAACATGATCGGAAAGGCCCAGAGCACAGAGCTTTTTATACAATGTATCAAGATAATCAAGAGCGGCTCTTGTTTCATCATTTTTACAAAGGGGAGCGGCGGCGGAAAGCACTTCTTCGCCTCCGAAAAGTCGAGGCAATCGGCGGATGGCATCCACCGCATCCGATTGTTTCAGCGTATCGAGCATGCCGCTTAATGCCGCGTAATTCTTATTCTCAATCAGCGTTCTGATATTGTCTCGGATGCTGTCATCTACTTCCAGTTCGTTTACAAGAGATAGATAGAAACCGACATGCCCTATTTCCAACCTGAAATCTCCCTCACCGCAAAGGCGGAGTGACTCGGCTGCCAAGGATAGCACCTCAAGGTCAGCCCTCTCCCCCGCAACACCTATAAGCTCAATCCCGGCTTGAAATTCCTGGTCGTTATATCCACTAAGACCATGATTGAGGTGATAAACATCCTGGGTATAATAAAGCCTAACCGGCAGCGGAGCATATTTAAGTCGGGTTGTCGTAAGGCGGGCAATCGGTAAGGTTGAATCCGGGCGCATAACAAGCAGCCGGCCTTTTGAATCGATCAGCTTATACATGTTTTCAGCAGGTATAATCGGCCGCCCGGCATCAAACATATCATAATATTCCAAGCCTGGTGTCATAACCTCGGAAAAGCCGCGGCGCAAAAATAGTTCGGATAAAACCGTTTCCGCCTCGCGTCTGGCAAGACACTCTTCAAACAGCAGGTCGCGTGTACCCTCAGGTGTCACACCGAGATTTTTGAGCATAATAATGACCATCCTTTTGCAGTCTAAATTCAACAATTACTTTAGTATGCTACCATGCTATCACACTAAAGGCCGAATGTCAATAATTTATTTATATCTCGAAAAAAGACATCTGACTGGTTTCCGGAAGATCTCCCAGTACACCGAGCAGCCTTAATGATTCGGCAACCGATTTTGAAATACCGCTTCGTGCCTGAAGGTCATCGCAAGAGATAAAATCGCCCTGCTCTCTGGCTTCTATCAATCCTTGAGCGGCGGTAACCCCCAACCCTTTAATTGTGCAGAAAGGAAGCCTTATACTCCCCTCTTCCATTAAAAATTTATATGAGTGCGACTTATATAGGTCAACCGGCAGAAAATCTACCCCACGCTGCATTGCTTCATAAACAATATGCAGTGTTTCTGCCTGAGATTGTTCCTTGGTGGTTGCTTCCTTGCCTTTATCTCGTATTTCGTCAAGACAACGTTTAACCTCCGCCTTGCCGTGCATTACCGGTTCGGCATCAAAATCGTCGCTTCGGACAGTAAAATAAGCTGCATAGTATTCAGCCTTATGATATACCTTATACCATGCGACGCGCAAAGCGGCAATGACATATGCGGCGGCATGAGCTTTCGGAAACATGTATTTAATCTTCATACACGAATCCTTATACCATGAGGGTACATTTTTCTCCTTCATGGCATTAAAATGTTTTTCGTTTAATTTCTCGGTTGCCTTACCTTTTCGCACAATTTCAGTGATTTGAAAGGCCATATTTTTGTCTAATCCCTGATGTATTAAATATGTCATTATGCTGTCTCTTGTTCCGATAACCTCGGAAATTGTGCACTTCCCGGATTTAATTAGCTCCTGGGCGTTGCCGATCCACACATCGGTTCCATGAGAAAGACCGGAAATCTGCAACAGGTCGGCAAAATTTTTGGGTTTTGCATCAATCAGCATCTGTCTGACAAAAGGTGTACCCATTTCGGGTATTGAAAGGGTTCCGGTTTCACATTCTATATCCTGTTCGGTTACACCAAGCGGTTCGGGCGAGGTGAACAAATTAAATACCTTTGGGTCGGACATAGGAACATCCATAACCCCGATTCCCGTATACTCTTCGAGGTATTTATATATTGTAGGAATATCGTGTCCGAGATTATCAAGCTTCAGAATGGTATCATGAATCGAATGAAAGTCAAAATGTGTTGTAATTATATCGGAATTGGAATCGTCTGCGGGATGCTGAACCGGAGTAAAATCCTCAACTTCGTATTCGTTGGGGACAATTACCATACCGCCGGGGTGCTGGCCGGTGGTACGCTTTATTCCGGTGCAACCCTTTATCAGGCGGTCGGTCTCAGCATTTGTCAGCACAAGACCGTGTTCTTCTGTATATTTCTTCACATAACCAAAGGCGGTTTTTTCTGCTATTGTTGCAATGGTTCCGGCTTTGAATACATGGTCGCTACCAAAAAGCGATTCGGTGAATTTATGAGCTGAGGCTTGATATTCTCCCGCAAAGTTAAGGTCAATATCAGGAGCTTTTTCGCCGTCAAATCCCAAAAAGGTTTCAAAGGGTATCTCGTGACCATCCCGCCCAAGCAGCTGACCGCATTTAGGACATTTCTTATCGGGCAGATCAAATCCGGAACCCACCTCCCCCTTCAAAAAGAACTCGGAATACTTGCATTTATTGCATAAATAATGTGGTGGCAATGGGTTTACCTCGGATATCCCGGCCATATTAGCGACGAAGGATGAACCAACAGAGCCGCGCGAGCCCACAAGATATCCATGCTCCACCGAATCTTGCACCAGCTTTTGTGCTATCATATACAGTACCGCATATCCATTCTTGATGATGGAGTCAAGCTCCCGGTTCAAGCGTTCAGAAACAACCTGAGGCAGCTCATCACCGTATAGCTCATTGGTTCGTTTTAATGTAATCTGACGAAGCTGCTCTTCCGATCCGTCAATATGCGGAGAAAATTTACCTTTAGGTATGGGGCGGATTTCTTCAATTAAATCAGCCACCTTATTGGGATTTTCAACAACCACCTCATACGCTTTTTTATCGTCCAGATAATCAAATTCCTTCAGCATTTCTTCGGTGGTTCGAAAATACAGAGGTGCTTGCATGTCTGCATCCTCAAACCCCTGCCCCGCCATCAAAATCCGTCGATAAACTTCGTCTTCGGGGTCAATAAAATGCGCATCACAGGTTGCACAG
Source organism: Oscillospiraceae bacterium (assembly GCA_028683785.1). Taxonomy (GTDB): domain Bacteria; phylum Bacillota; class Clostridia; order Oscillospirales; family Acutalibacteraceae; genus Avimonas. The sequence continues at coordinate 298 of JAQUHC010000099.1, read as the reverse complement.
ACCGGAATATTCAGTTTTTCACCCAGTTTCACTATCGTACGGTTAAAATCCTTGAGCTGATTTTCATCCTTTACCGTGCCGTTTCTAATCATAAATGCGTTGTTTGATATAGGCTGGATTTCGAGGAAGTCATAAAACCGGGCAATATCGCACAGCTCTCCCCATGCTTTACCGCTGAATACCGCTTGGAACAACTCCCCCTGTTCGCAGGCGCTACCTATCAGCAAGCCATCACGATGCTCAAGCAGTTTTGTTTTGGTAATTCGAGGCTTGCGATAAAAATTATGCAAATGTGACC
>JAQUHC010000098.1 GCA_028683785.1 Oscillospiraceae bacterium | reverse complement strand
TGCTCTATTTTCCAGGGTTCTACTACCCCTATAGATTGTGCAAACATGTTCTCGTAATTTTCAAATCCTTGCATTTTCATCACCGCGATAATTATACCACTTTCACGGAGTTAGGAAAAGAGCCAATAAAAGAGATCCCTTTACATTCGATGTAAAAATGTATAAAATGGTTTGTAGCGATATAGTTTATACTAATATCCGACTAAAAGATTGATAAAGTTTCCGAGGATTTTTTGTGTCGGGCAAGGCCGACGACGCAGGCGGGCTGGCGCCCGGCAAGGAGGAGAACGAAGCCCGGCGCAAAAAAGACCGGAAAGTTGTTAAGATTTTAGTCGGATATTAGTATTAAAGCGATAAAGAGTAAAAGAAAGGCCGGATTTAATATGAAAAACTCCATTTGGAATCGCGATATGGAATGTATGTCTCGTAATAATATAGAAAAGCTGCAGCTTGAACGCTTGCGCGCTCTTGTGGACTACTGTGACCGAAACATTAAATTTTATCACAACCGGCTGGTCGGTGCAGGTGTTACCGCCGATAAAATAAAAACTCTTTCGGATATTCAATACATACCATACACTACCAAGACAGACCTTCGCGACACCTACCCTTTCAAAATGTTTGGTGCACCCATGAAGGATATCATCAGAATTCATGCCTCTTCGGGGACTACCGGCAACCCCACGGTGGTGGGTTATACCCGTGAGGATTTGGACAACTGGTCGGAGCAGGTTGCTCGGGTTGTGGTTGCCGCGGGAGCAAGCGATGAATCCATTGTCCAAATCTGCTTTGGTTACGGCATGTTTACCGGGGCTTTAGGCTTGCATTACGGTCTCGAAAAAATCGGAGCGACGGTTGTGCCAATATCCTCGGGCAACACCGAGAAGCAACTTAAATTTATGCGGGATTTCGGTACCAACACAATAGTAGCCACCCCCTCATACGGCCTCTACCTCGCCGAATCCGCCTGGGAGGATTCGGGTAATCATCCCATGGATCAGTACCATCTGCGTTTGGGGCTGCTTGGGAGTGAAGGCTGCACCCCCGAATTGCGCGAACAGATCGAGAACAGATGGGGGAACGGATTCTTCGCAACCGACAATTACGGTATGTCCGAGCTTAACGGACCGGGTATATCGGGTGAATGCATTAATCGTTGCGGATTACATATTGCAGAGGATCATTTTATTTGTGAGGTCATAAATTCTCAGTCACTGGATGTTTTGGATAAAGGCGAAACAGGTGAGCTGGTTGTCACCACCCTTACCAAGCGCGGTATCCCCATGCTAAGGTACCGCACCAAGGATATTACCCATATTGATTATGAGCCATGTGCCTGCGGGCGTACCTCGGCGCGTATGCACAAAATAATCGGGCGAAGCGATGATATGCTCAAAATACGCGGTGTCAATGTCTTCCCGTCACAAATAGAAAGCGCCCTTATCGGGATTACCGAAATAGGGGCTCATTATCAGCTGGTGGTACGCAGGAAAAAGTTTGCCGACACCCTTGAGGTGCGTGTTGAGCTGATTGACGGCGGTCTGCTGGAGCGGTATGCCGAGCTTGAGGCTTTGCAAAAAAGGGTTCATGACCGTATTAAATCCATTCTCGGAATAGAGATAACCGTCAGCCTTGTTGAACCCAAATCAATAGAACGTTTTACAGGCAAAGCCCAAAGAGTGGTTGATTTAAGAGGAAAAGAAGAATGTAAATAACGATCTGTCATATTTTCTGTCTTTATTAATTATAAATATTATGATAAAATAATTATTAATTGAAGTGATTCGTCCGGTGAACCCGGACTCGGAAGGATGGTTTCTGCATGAAAACCCTGATGCTGGGCAACGAGGCTGTTGCCCGTGCACTATATGAGGTCGGCGTTAAAGTCGTGTCCTCCTATCCCGGCACCCCCAGTACCGAAATAACCGAATCGGTAACCCGCTATGATGAAATTTACAGCGAATGGGCGCCAAACGAAAAGGTGGCATTTGAGGTTGCTTTCGGTGCTGCCACCGGCGGTGCCCGCAGCTTTTGCGCAATGAAGCATGTCGGGCTGAATGTAGCTGCCGACCCGCTATATACCGCATCATACATAGGCGTAAACGGCGGGATGGTATGCGCCGTTGCCGATGACCCAGGTATGCATTCCTCCCAAAATGAACAGGATTCCCGCCATCACGCGATTGCATCCAAGACCCCCATGCTCGAACCGTGTGATTCGGCAGAATGTCTTTCCTATACCAAGCTGGCTTATCAGCTGTCGGAGCAGTTTGGCACCCCGTTCCTGTTGCGGCTTTCAACCCGAATTTCACACAGCCGTTCTTTGGTAGACACCTCTGCGCGTGAGGAGCGCCCGCTCAAGGAATACAAAAAAGATGTGATGAAAAATGTAATGATGCCCGCAATGGCACGCGGTCGCCATAAGGTTGTCGAGGAGCGAACCAAAGCCATACGGGAGTGGAGTGAAACATCCGGCATTAACAGTGTTGAATATAACGACACCCGTGTGGGAATCATCTGTGCGGGCTCATCCTATCTGTATGCCCGCGAAGCGCTTGGGGAACGCGCAAGCTATTTTAAGCTCGGCATGGTCAACCCGCTGCCGATTAAGTCGCTGATTGATTTTGCCCGTCATGTAGGGCAGGTCTATGTCGTCGAAGAACTGGACGATATCATAGAAACCCACTGCCGCAAACACGGTATTCCGGTAATCGGCAAGCTGCTGCTCCCGGTGTGCGGTGAATTTTCACAATCTGTTATACGGGAGGCTCTTTTGGGTGAGGAACTGCCCCTTATCGAGTTTGACCAGCCCATCCCGCCCCGTCCCCCGGTGCTTTGCGCGGGCTGTCCTCATCGTGGACTGTTCATGGCTCTTAAAAAGCTGAACCTGTATGTCAGCGGTGATATCGGCTGCTATACATTGGGAGCGCAAGCCCCTCTATCCATGATTGACACCTGCGTATGTATGGGTGCATCGATAAGCGGGCTGCATGGGTTTAATATTGCCCGCGGCAGTGAACAGGCGAAAAAGTCTGTTGCCGTCATCGGCGACTCCACCTTTATACATTCGGGTATAACCGGGCTGATTGATATTGCATATAATAAGGGTTTTTCAACCGTTATAGTTCTCGATAATTCGATTACAGGCATGACCGGTCACCAGAACAACCCCGCCAACGGTCTTACCCTCAAGGGCGACCCGACCGTTGCCGTTAATCTTGAGGCGCTCGCGCACGCGGTAGGCATCAACCGAGTGGTGGTTGTCGACCCCTTTGACATGGAATCCACACGCAAGGCGGTTGAAGCCGAGTTGGCGATTGAGGAACCATCACTTGTTATCGCCCGCCGCCCCTGCGCCCTTCTTAAAACCGTGAAGCATAATCCCCCCATGGTGGTGGACACCGAAAAATGTACCGGGTGCAAAAGTTGCCTTCGGGCGGGATGCCCTGCAATTGCGGTACACGGTCAAGCCAACAAAGGCAGAGGGACAGCCGTTATCGATCAAAACCAATGTGTCGGCTGCGAAATATGTGCCAAGCTTTGTTCTTTTAATGCCATCGGTTTTAAAGAGTAAATCGTTTTATCAACGGCTTTTCGGAAAGGAATGTAAACATGTCACAACCTGTTAAAAATATTATGATTGTCGGTGTTGGCGGACAGGGTACACTTTTGGCCTCCAAGCTCATGGGTAAAGCCTTTGTTGAAAAAGAATTTGATGTCAAGGTGAGCGAGGTACACGGAATGTCCCAGCGCGGCGGTTCTGTCGTCACCTATGTCAGATACGGCGAGAAGGTATTTTCCCCGGTTATAGAGAAGGGCGAAGCCGATATTATTATTGCATTTGAGCAGCTTGAAGCCGCGCGTTGGCTGCCCTATCTCAAGCCCGGCGGAATCTTGATATCCAACACCCAGAAAATCGACCCCATGCCGGTTATAATGGGCAATTCCGCCTACCCAGATAAAATACTGCCCACCATCCGCGAAAAAGGTGTGCAGGTGATAGAAATTGACGCAATGGCATTGGCAACCGCCGCAGGCTCACCAAGAGCAACCAATATTGTGCTGCTCGGGGTTGCCGCGCATTTCCTCGGCTTTGATAAAGAGGTTTGGTTGGAGGTTATCCGAACCACCGTGCCGCCCAAAACAATTGCCGTTAATGAAAAGGCGTTTGAGCTGGGCTTTTCAGCCAAGCAATAATAATACCGATTTAAAACAAATCAATAATAATACTAGTTTAAAATAATTTAGTATTAGGAGGATAAGCCATGCCCTATTATCAGCCGGATATTGAATGTGCATCGACGGATTATATTCGTGCAATACAATCAGCCCGTTTAATAAAGATGGTGCATTCGGCATATAACAATGTACCCTTTTATAAGCGCAAGCTGGATGAGGCGGGGATTTCACCCGCCGATATACATAACATTGAAGATGTGTCAAAGCTGCCCTTTACGGTAAAGAACGACCTTAGGGACAATTACCCCTACGGTCTTTTTGCCGTCAAGCCCTGCGACCTTGTGCGGGTTCATGCCTCATCAGGCACCACCGGGAAACAGACGGTTGTCGGTTATACCGCCAACGATATTGATTTATGGTCACAATGCGCCGCCCGTGCCATCGCGGCGGCAGGGGGAACAAAAGACGATTTCATCCATGTGTCCTACGGCTACGGGCTTTTCACCGGCGGGCTGGGGTTGCATTACGGCGCCGAAAAGTTGGGCGCCACCGCCATTCCGGTTTCTTCGGGCAACACAAAGCGGCAGGTGCAGATTTTGCAGGACTTCGGCTCTGATTTTCTGTGCTGCACCCCCTCATATGCAATGTTTATCGGTGAAACTGTCAGGGATATGGGTATCGACCCCAAAACATTAAAGCTGCGCGGCGGCATTTTCGGTGCCGAACCATGGACGGACAACATGCGCAAAGAGATTGAAAGACTGCTGGCTATAAAGGCGTTTGATATATACGGTTTGTCCGAAATTTCCGGTCCGGGTGTCGCATATGAATGTGAATGTCAGGACGGAATGCACATCTGTGAAGATTATTTCTATCCTGAGATAATCAATCCGGATACGGGTGAAGTATTGCCCGACGGCGAATACGGTGAGCTGGTTTTCACCTGCATCGGCAAGGAAGCATTGCCGCTAATCCGTTATCGGACCCGAGATATCTGTGCCTTGCGCCATGCCCTCTGTTCCTGCGGACGCGCCTTTGTGCGGATGACCAAGCCCCGCGGCAGAAGTGATGATATGCTTATTATTCGCGGCGTTAATGTCTTCCCGTCCCAGGTTGAGCATGTGCTGCTTGAGCTTAAAATGGATCCGAATTATCTCATTCTGGTTGACCGTGTCAATAATCTCGACAGCATGGAGGTACAGGTCGAGATGAATTCGGCATTGTTTTCCGATACCGTTCGCGATATTGAAAACACCGAAAAGAGGATAGAGAGCGCTCTGCAAAGCACCCTGAATATCCATGCTCGGGTCCGCCTACTCGAGCCCGGCACCCTTCCCCGCTCCGAGGGTAAAGCAAAGCGGGTCATCGACAACCGCAATCTGTAATGCACATCAAAATAAAGGTGCTGACGCGTTCTGAACGATAATTTTATCGTCGCTTTTATTTGAGATTAGTATAACAGTGTTTTATAGTAAAAATATTTGACCCACTTCGGCTCCCTCTGACGAGGGAGCTGTCGCCCGCAGGCGACTGAGGGAGAGACCACGCACAAATTGATCGAAAGCATTAATCACCCAATCTCCCTAAAATCCAAGGTAAGCACAACCATCATAATTCTGCTGTTTCGACTTAGATTGTGCTATTCTCTCCCACCACCGCGTTGCGGTCCCCCTCCCTCGTCAGAGGGAGGCTAAAGACCGCATTATTTGAGATTAGTATGAGATTAGTATTATCCGCATTTTGAATAGCCGCAATTTCTGCAGATTACGCAGCCTCCCTCATGCTCAACCTTTTCTCCGCACTCGGGGCATACACGTATATGCGCAGCTATAAATGGGGCTTGCTTTTTTGCGGTACTATCGTCGGTTTTATCTATACAATGAACGCCGCTTTCTTTAAATCCGTTGGATTCCACAACCTTCTCGATAACTCTGGCGATTGCATCGGGACAGGAGGTGCATTTCATCCCCTTTTGTCTGATGGTGGAGGGGCAGCGGATTCCCCGCAGCTGGCTTACAATGGTCTTTACATCAATACCGGAACGAAGGGCAACAGATGTAAGCCTTGCGGTCGCTTCGGACTGGGACGGACACCCCCCCGCCTTGCCGGTATTGGTAAACACCTCACAAATACCGTGCTCGTCATAATTAACCGTGATATAAAGATTTCCGCAACCGATTGACATTTTTTCGGTTATTCCCTGTGTTATATCGGGGCGGGGACGGGGCACAACCGCAAAGGTTGTGCTTTCTGCTTCTTCGGTAGACTTTTCATCCTTCTTTGATACAAGATTAAGCACCTGACTATCACGACTGCCGTCACGATAAATGGTAACCCCCTTGCATCCGAGCCGGTAGGACAACAGATATACCTCGGCAACCTCCTCCTCGGTGGCGTGATTGGGGAAATTGACCGTTTTGGATACGGCGTTGTCGGTATGATCCTGAAAAGCCGCCTGCATCTTTATATGGTGCAAGGGGGAAATATCATGCGCCGAAACAAATACATTTCGTATATCATCCGGTATCTCTTCGATATGCGCCAGTGTTCCCTCTTGGGCAATCTTCTTCATAAGCTCATCAGAATATAAACCGCGCTCTTCAAGCAACTTTTTTAATATATTGTTGACCTCAAGCATTTCGGTCCCGTCCATGACATTTCTGACATATACATATGAGAATACCGGTTCAACGCCCGAGGACACGCCTGCCAAAATCGAAAGGGTTCCGGTGGGCGCAATGGTGGTTATGGTTGCATTGCGAATGGGCTCGCCGTCTTTATATATGCTCTCGTTAAACAGCGGGAACGCACCTCTTGTTTTTGCAAGCTCGATGCTCGCCCCCCGTCCGGTGGATGTGATGAATTCCATCAATCTGCCGGCAAGGGCAACCGCCTCATCCGAATTATAAGGTATTCTCAGATGCAGCAGCATGTCCGCCCAGCCCATAATACCCAGACCGATTTTCCGCGACTGACGGGTGGTATAGGCAATTATTTCAAGGGGATATTTGTTGGCATCGATAACATTATCAAGAAAATGTACCGCCTTGTTTACCGTGGCGCCCAGCTTGTCCCAATCTATTGAAGCGACACCATTATCAAATGCCAGCATGTTTACAAGATTAATCGAACCGAGATTACAGCTTTCATAAGGCAGGAGGGGCTGCTCTCCGCAGGGGTTGGTGGATTCAATTTCGCCCTGCTCCGGAACGACATTATCCCTGTTAAGTCTGTCAAGGAAAATAATACCCGGCTCCCCGTTGCGCCATGCCGAATGCACAATTTTATCAAACACCTGACGCGCGTTGAGCTGCCCTACCGTATTATTGGTGCTCGGGTCCACAAGATCATAATCAACGCCATCTTCAACCGCCTGCATAAACGCCTCGGTAATGCCGACCGAAATGTTGAAATTTGTGATATCGGCATTATCCTTTTTGCAGTCGATGAATTGAAGGATATCCGGATGGTCGACACGCAGAATGCCCATGTTTGCACCCCGACGGGTTCCGCCCTGCTTGACCGCTTCGGTCGCCATGTTAAACACCCGCATAAAGCTAATCGGGCCGCTGGCAACCCCGCCTGTGGAATTGACAACGCTGCCGGTCGGTCTGAGACGTGAAAAGGAAAAACCTGTGCCGCCGCCCGATTTATGAATGAGCGCCGCCTGCTTAACCGCTTCAAAAATTGCCTCCATGGTGTCTGCAACCGGCAAAACAAAACATGCGGAAAGCTGCCCAAGCGGCCGCCCCGCATTCATCAGTGTGGGCGAATTAGGTAAAAAATCAAGGCTGGTCATCAATTCATAAAATTCATTTTCAACCTCGGCGATATCAGCCTCCGAATAATATTCTAAATCAGGCAGGGCGATTGCATGTGCCACCCGCCTGAATAAATCCTCGGGTGTTTCAACAAGCTTGCCGTTTTC
>JAQUHC010000097.1 GCA_028683785.1 Oscillospiraceae bacterium | reverse complement strand
ATCCCATCGGCTATAATCTGTTGCACCTCATACGGCATATACCCGTATATCTCCTGCGCTTCCTGCATGACTGTCATAAGTCGGCTGGGGTCATCCTTGTAGGTATCAATCACCTCGAGCAGCTTTTGCTCCTGTTCAGCTGTTCCCTTAAAGGGAATCGTGCTGATCTTTTTTTGCATGTTACCTTTTCCTCCTTAACGGGTTATGAATTCGTTATTATTTTAACAATCATTTGCATTTAAAAGCTGCGGTAAAATATGCCGAGCAAGTTAATAAGCGGCATGCCGCAGCTCAAATATTACCCTCATTAATACAAGACTATCATATTCTAAACGGGAGATAATACCCAGACCTAATCTGTACATATTGTATCATTCCATCAGCCTTTGAGTCAACGATATTTTTGTGAAATATTTCACGAATATCCCATTGCTTTTGGTCGATTTGGTGTATGGATTGACAACACCAAACACAATTACAATCCCAATTCAAATTATTAATAAGTATTACCTATTATAAACAACGCAATTTATTGATTTCATTTTTCCAAAATTTAAGCATTAGAAAGCTCCTCTATTAATATCTGAATTGTTAATTAAATACCAAGACACACAAAAGAACTCCCGACACTGCCAATAGGCTGTCGGGAGTTCTTTTGCAATAAAATTATTTCTTTGGATTTTTCAAGTATTTGTTACGGGTAGCAATACCGCCGCGGATATGCCGCTGCGCCTTGTTATGATCCAGTACACTGCGAACCCGTCCATAAAGCTGCGGATTTACCGTCCGCAGCCGATCGGATACATCCTTATGTACGGTGGACTTTGATATATGAAACTTCCCCGCGGCAGCACGTACCGTCGCGTTGTTTTCAATGATGTATTCACCCAGCTCAATAGCCCGCTCCTCAACTGCTCCCTTCACGTTATCACCTCTTGAAGTTCTTCGATAATAACTATGCGGGGAGATAAAGTTTTATGCGGTTTTTATGATTATGGATATGCTGTGTATTAAAAAAGGAGATCCGAAATTAGTGTTGATTTTTATTGCAGCTCTTTAAGCCTCTCAATAATAGTAGCACCTGCGCTCGTACCGATTCGCTCGGCGCCCGCGTCTATCATTGCAAATGCATCTTCCAGCGTTCGGATGCCTCCCGACGCTTTAATTTTAACCATACCACCCGTCATGGATTTCATCAGCCTAACATCCTCAACCGTCGCTCCTACGGGTATACCGGGCGCAGGAGTGCCAAAGCCTGTTGAGGTTTTTATGAAGTGGGGGCGCACCTTAAGCGCGATTTCGCAGAGTATTTTCTTTTCATCCTCTGTAAGGTAGCAGTTTTCAAATATCACCTTGACCGTTCTGTCATGTGTGCGGCATACATCAACAAGCTCCTGCATTTCACGATGAATATAATTGAAATTCCGACTTTTAAGCTCAACTATATTGATAACATAATCAATCTCATCCGCGCCGTCTTGTATAGCTTTTTTAGCTTCATACACCTTTGAATCAATCGTGGTTTGGCCGAGTGGAAACCCAATGGTTGCTCCAATTAAAAGGTCACTGTTTTTTATAAATTCTCTGCATTTTGAAACCGGAGCAGAATTGACAACCAACGCCTTGAAGCCATATCGCTCGCCTTCATCACAAAAAGCCTTTAGCTCATCATAGCTTATATACGGTTTTAGAAATGTCTGATCAAAATATTTTGCAAGCTGTAAGGGGGTATAATCAACTTTCGTCATTATAATATCTAAATCCTTTCCGTAAAAAAATTAATCAATCCATTTAAAATCATGCATGATTTGCTTATACTTTTCGCAAGACATGGTTGCATTCAAAACGGCAAGCAGGCGGTTGGTTGACAGATTTTCCGGTAAACCCAACAGCCCAAAAAGCCGACGGCGGCGGTCTGCGCTGTCCTGACCTCCGGTCAGCCCTGCCTTGTATAAATCCAATTTAGTTATGCCTCCGGTCGAAGCTTCTTGCTCAACCGACTCATCTTCTATTGTTGCCCCTGCTCGCCGCAGTACATCCTCGATAATTCCGCACTCGATACCCTCGACTCCCAACAAGCCCTCTTTTGAAGAGGCGGTTTTACGCCTTTCTTTTCCCGATACAGGAGGAATATACGCATACTTGATTTGCTCCGGCGGGATTGCTCCGCTTAGATAATCCCTGATAACAAACCCCGCCGAATCACTGTCGGTGAGAATAAGCAAACCCCGCTCATTTGCAAGCAGTCTGAGCATATTAAGCAGCTCATCATCTTTGAATATCCCAAAGCCGTTTGTCTCTATTATTAGGGTATCCACCACCGAGCCAAGCTTTATTCTGTCATATTTCCCCTCAACCACTATTACTTCGCGAATGCGTATCATACCCGCTCTCCCTGCCGTAACAGAAGAATAAGCTGCGCTATCGTTTGCTCCAAAACCACCCTGTTATCCGTTCTTGTGGATTTAAGCTTCCGATCCGCCTGTGCCAGTGTCTCAAGGCTCTCACGCAATACAGGCAGAGGTATGCGCGCACAATCTCGCGCAGCATTTCGCAGCAAAAATTCCTTTCCCCTGTAACTGAAATCCTCTACCAGAGACTCGGCGCGTACCCCGGCTGATAATGCCACCTTGGCGCGGTAAAGGTCGGAATATGCGTTTGAGAGCACGGCAAGAATATTCACCGGTTCCTCCCGCTTGGATAACAACCCATTCAGTATATTGTAGGCGCGGTCATAGCTGCCATTAAGAATTTCCTTTGACAAACCAAACACCGAGGCTTCAAGGTTTTCTGTCCCCAGCCCTTCTATGAAATTGCTGGTAACCTCTCCCCCGTCGGCAAGTGCGCACAGCTTGTCCAGCTCAGTCAGCAAAAGGTTCAGGTCGTTGCCGCAGCGCTGCAACATCAAGCGGGCATTATTCGTATTCAATGAGCATCCCCGACGCTCAGCCCCGCTGCAGAGAAGCTTAATAATATCAGATTCGGTTTTACGAGGAAACATCACACTGAATCCCATCTTATCAACCGCGGCAGAAAATTTTCTCCATATAGAATTTTTCTTAATGTCAGCTTCAATCGCATCAAGCCAGAAAATCAGCACACAACTTTCGGGAGGGTCCGAAACAAGCGCATTAAGCTGCTCCCTATCCTCATTCTCGACCGAGGTCATATCAAAATCCCTGACCACCACACACTTGCGGTCTGCCATAACAGGTAATGCTTCGACAGCCTCTTCTATTTCACCGACCGAGCAGACCTGACCGTCGAATTTTTGAAGGTTAAATTCGGTAAGCGGATGATTTCCAACCACCCGCGCAGCTATTTGTTCGGCATAATGAGAAGAAAGGTAGTTCTCTTCCCCGAACAAAAAGTAAACGGGTGCAAACTCTCCGCTTTTTATATGCTTTTTCAGCTCGTTCTCAGTCAACACCGATACTTCCCCCCTTATATGTAATATCTCCCCCGCCCCTCGTAAGAAAGGTCAGATTGTTATCAGATGTATTATAAATCGGATATGAGTCCCGCGGAATTGCTTTTATTTTATCCGACAGGGTATCAGGCATACTGCAAAGCACCCCCGCCTGAGCAGTCAGTGCCGATATGTGCCGAGGCGGACCTGAAAGCACCAGTAGATTGGTCTGCCGAAAATCGCTATCTAACTCTGAGGCATTCATGCTGTACCCGCCAAAAAGAATTCTTGTTTTATCGACGGTAAGCCTGAGCCAGTTGTCTTTAAGCTCGGCAATACAATCCTTCCAAAAGCCGATATCTCCGTCCTCCAAGCTTATGCGACCCGCAGCAGGCAGAGATTCAACAGTAAGAGTGTATTCGCCCGACCGTCCGGTTATTAGACAGTTTACCCCGATATTATCCGTAAAGAACATAGAGTAAAAGGCACATTCATCGTCCGCAAAGGGGATTATAAGAAAATCCACGGTTCGGACATTGCGTTTCCTCAGCTCATTTACCGCCGCAATAACCGCATCGTCATTACCTGTTATAACAACCCCGGTGTGCCCGTCTCGTTCTAACAGCATCACCGCATCATTCGTCGACAGCACGGTAATGCGGGTTACACCTTTCATTAGGATGCCATAGGTCAAAACACCGCACAGTAATGCAATCACCGACCACAAGGCAGCCACCCTCATACCCCGCCTACCCAGCAAATACCACCCAAGCGCAACCAGCCCGATTGCCGCCGGAATACCCAAATACATAAAGCTTTGCCCCACCCAGACCGAAGCCATGGGTAAACAGGCAAGGAACTCTGCAACCCCTGCCAGATAACGCGCAAACAGCTCAACAACCCAAAATACCGCTCCCGAGATAAATCTGAGAGGTTCAAATACATAAAGCGGCACGGCAATGCAGGTGGTAATCATCACAACAGATGCCGGAAATACCATAAGGAGATTTGCAATTGGGGATATTATTGAAATCTGCCCGAATGTAAACAATATAACAGGCAGAGTCGGGATTGTCGCTGCAACCGTTATATATAACGCACTGACAGGGCGGGCAATAATCCTTGCCCACACACCTCCGTTTTTAAGGCGGTCCGATGTAACCCTCCTGATTTTTGGGTAGATTGCCAGCAGTCCGTATGTGGCGGAAAAAGAAAGCAAAAGCCCGGCATCATTAACCGCATAGGGATTTAATGCCGTAATCGCAAAGACGGCAATACCCAGCGAATTCAGGCTGTCCGGTTCCCTGCCTATCATCTGGGCGGTTATAAATACAAGGCACATTATGCCCGCCCGCATCACCGACGGGGTAAAGCCGGTCAGAGCCATAAAAAACAAAACGCCTGCACCCGCGGCAGACAGCGCCGCCCTTCTTGGGATTTTTAAGAACAGAAGCAATGCCAGTATTACCTGTGACAGCACCGTCACATGCAAGCCGGACACCGCCAGAAGATGGGAAACACCCGAAATTCGGAAGTCATTTTTCATGTTTGATGATATATCCTGACGAAAACCAAACGCGATTCCGCTCGCAAGCCCTGCAACATCGGTCATACCGGGCTGTGACATCACGACATTTCGGGCTGTTTTGCGGGCATTCAGTATGTTATACATAAACGGACGGGTTTTTGGAGAGGTCATATTTATATTAATTTCACCGTATTCGGCAGGAAATGCGTTTAAATATATTTTTTGTGATTTTGAAAAACCTCTTATCTGACCATCCCTGCTGTCCCTCGGGGTGAACAGCTTAAATTCCCCCTCCAATATATCATAGGGCGCGGGATAAAGCTCGGTACATGACAGGTACATTGAAATCCTTGTACCTTTTGCAATATCACCGTCAAGGACCCTTACCGTAACCCTGTTAAGGTCCACCCAATCAACGGTTTCAACCCTAAGCATGGCCTTTTTTCCGTCCCATTTTTGCATCGGTCGAAATGTCATATATTCCTGTATTGAATACATGGAAAAGGCGGCCGTGGCGGCGAGAAGCACCGTCATGGCACGCCTGTTTTGCCTGAACGACTTGATAAACAAAAAGGTGATAAAGGCGACAAAAAACACAGCCGTAAATACCGCGTTCATTTTCAGCTCTAAAAATGATGCGATAATAAGCGACAAGAAAAATGAAAATCCAAGTGTCGCCATCGGACGTTCCATCTATGTTGCCTCCGTAAGTATGATACCGGTGAACATGCTTATGCAATATTTATCTAGTCAAAAAAACAACGGAAGCGGCTCCAGATAGAATATATCCTTCCTGCCGATTGCATCTCCCTCCGCAAGAATCGCACATTGTCCCGCTATTTTACCACCCGAACGCTCGACAAGCAGGTCGAGTGCGCGCAATGATTCACCGGTGCTGATAACATCATCTACTATCAAAACACGCTTGCCGTTTATAATCTCCATTTCTCCCTCGTCAAGATAAAGTGTCTGCTCCTTATCGGTCGTGATGGAGCGAACATCGACCGAAATGGGATTGGCCATATACAGCTTAGGGTATTTTCTGGCAATAAAGTACGGCTTTTCGCTCTGACGCGCCATTTCATATACCAACGGGATTCCCTTTGCCTCGGCAGTTATCAAGACATCAAATTCCGGAGCTTTTTTCAACAGTTCGCGGGATGCCGCTATGGTCAGCTCAACATCCCCGAAAATCACAAAAGCCGCAATGCTTAACGAATCGCTGACCCGACAAATAGGCAGGTGGCGCTCCAGACCGGCAATCGTCATGGTATGTTTTTTCTCACTCATAAATAATCCGCCTTTCATGAATCTAATAGTATTATTTCTTTTTTGACAGCTCTTTCATCCGCTGTTCTTTTGATAAAATAATTTTCCGGAGACGAATGCTTTTTGGTGTAATCTCTACAAGCTCGTCATCATTTATAAAATCAAGCGACTGTTCAAGGGAAAGGGTTGTGGGGGTGGTAAGCCGCAGTGCATCATCCGAGCCCGCTGCCCTCATGTTTGTCACATGCTTTTTCTTGCAGACGTTTACAACAATATCCTCACTTTTTGGGGATTCGCCGATAATCATCCCCTCATAAACAGACAACCCTGCGCCCACAAACAGGTTGCCTCGCTCCTGAGCGTTATACAGACCGTAGGTGGTTGTTTCACCTGTTTCAAAGACGACAAGAGAACCCTGTATTCGCTGGGGTATCTCCCCTTTATAAAGCTCATATCCGTCAAAAATGCTGTTCATTATTCCGTTCCCGTTTGTATCGGTTAAAAACTGTTGTCGATAGCCCATAAGCCCACGGGAGGGAATACGAAATTCAAGATGACTCATACCTGTATCTCTTGTTCCCATATTAACCAATTCAGCACGCCGTGTTCCCAGCTTTTCCATAACCGCGCCCACATATTGCTCAGGTACTTCTATCATTAAAAGCTCTATCGGCTCGAGCAAACGCCCCTTATCATCATTCTTGAATATAACACGGGGGCGGCTTACGGCAAATTCATATCCCTGCCGCCTCATGGTTTCAATCAATATAGACAGATGAAGCTCTCCCCGACCCGATACCTCAAAGGCATCCGTACTGTCGGTTTCGGCGACCCTCATGCTTACATTGGTTTCCACCTCACGGAATAAACGCTCACGCAGATTGCGTGAGGTAACAAATTTACCCTCTCTTCCCGCAAACGGACTGTTATTGACAATAAACAGCATGGAAATGGTGGGCTGGTCAATTCTGACAAACGGCAGAGGCTCAATACACTCAGGGTCACAAGCGGTTTCACCAATATTAAGGTCGGTTATTCCGGTAACAGCAATTATATCACCCAGCGTGGCAGTATCGTGTTCAACGCGTTTTAGCCCTTCAAACTGAAACAGCTTACCGATTCGCACATTTTCGGTGCTTCCGTCGGTTTTGCAGATTGATACATTCTGCCCATTATGAACGGTGCCGCGTTCCACCCTGCCGATACCTATCCGCCCGACGTAGTCGTCATAGTCAATATTTGAAAACAGTATCTGAAGCGGTCCTTCCAACTCACCCTCAGGAGCAGGAACATACCGCAGTATGGCATCAAACAGCGGCTGCATATCCCCCTCGTGAGCATCAGGGTCAAGTGATGAATACCCATCCCGCCCCGAAGCGTATACAACAGGGAAATCAAGCTGATTCTCGTCCGCACCAAGCTCTATAAATAAATCCAGCAGCTCATCAATAACCTCGGCGGGACGTGCACCGTCACGGTCGATTTTATTGATTACCACAACCGGGCGTTTACCCAAACCCAGTGCTTTTTTCAATACAAAGCGGGTCTGGGGCATGCAGCCTTCAAATGCATCTACAAGCAGCAGCACACCGTCGACCATCATAAGAATGCGTTCCACCTCACCGCCGAAATCGGCGTGACCGGGGGTGTCAACAATATTTATTTTTGTATCGCCGTACATAACCGCGGTATTCTTTGCCAGTATGGTTATTCCCCGTTCCTTCTCAAGGTCGTTGGAGTCCATAACCCGCTCCGCAACCTGTTCATTGGCACGAAAAACCCCGCTTTGGCGGAGCATCTGATCAACAAGGGTTGTTTTGCCGTGGTCTACGTGCGCTATTATGGCGATATTGCGAACATTCTCTCTTTGTCCCATTTAGGTATTAATTCCTCGTCTTTCCGTATGCGATTGTAATTATCTCAACATGGTATTAATTGCAGAACCATATTATTATACCACCTATTTATATACTCAACAAGTATTTTTACCTATCTGGTTCTTTTCTTCTTTCCGTGAAAAGTTACGCAAAAAGAGCAGGACAGGAAAGTTTGAGTTTCCCCACAGCAAGAAAAATAGCGGATATATAACCCTCAATGGTGCGAAATCCTCTT
>JAQUHC010000096.1 GCA_028683785.1 Oscillospiraceae bacterium | reverse complement strand
AGCGATGCGTTCCTAATACTAATTTAAATTAAATTAGTATAGGAAGAACGCGCCATGAGCGATAATTATGGAATAGTTATAGTTGGATTTAGTATTAGTAAGACATTGTGCAAACCAGGAACGGAAAGGTGCCCATATCGCATTAACGAAATGAGCACCTTTTTATTATATTGCTTTTTTACATTATTGCCGGAAGGCCTGCGGCGGCTACACTTTGACCCACTCGACGGCTTTTTTCGTCGGGTAATACAATGTTTATCGACAGCTCCGGATACTCCTCTTTCAGCACCTTGCGGCAACGCTGCAACATGAGTTCCCCGCCTTTACCGGAGGTAACACGACCCAGCAGAAGAAGATGCTTTATATCATAAATCCTTGCGTAAAATGGCAATGTATGCCCGAGATAGCAGCCTATCGAATCAAAGACATCCAATGCCGCCTTAATATCCTGCTCTGCCATTTTCTGAACTTCCTTCAGTTTTTCTGCCTGAGTAAGATCATCGTTAAGCGAAATGCATGCGCGAGGTGCAAGTTTAACCACACCATCCTGTGAAAAATATTTTACACCGCAACCTATGTCTCCCGACCATTCGTCCTCCATAGCATCGGGATTGGCATCAATCGGGGCGAATGCCAGCTCGTTCAGCCATCCTGTAACATTGCCCTTGGCATCTACATAACCTACCGCTTCGCTTGTTCCCATGGCAATGCCCAAAACGCTTGTATCTTTTAACTCCATTGCACCTGCAAGGGCTGTCACATCTCCATCGTTTGCAACAGTAAAGGGCATATCCCCTATTTCACGACATGCGCGTTCATATATATCTTTCACCTTTGCATCGAATAAATCCTTCGGGACTTTTAAGAAAAGGGAGGCAAGCATTGTCCTGTTATTCACATAAATACCCGCCGAGCTTATTCCTATTGCGTCCACCCGAGGCAGCTTGGAGGCAGCCGTCTTTAGTGCGGTTACGATTTCGTGAAAATGATAATCGGGATCTGTGCTGGTTTTAGGTGACCAGACCACCTCTTCACTGTAAATGGCTTCGCCGTCCATCACGGCAGAAACCTTTCGGTCGCTTCCGCCCGCATCAAATCCGATACGGCAACCTTCTAAATGGCCGCCTAAAGGCATCGAGCTTTCAATTTCCTCCGGTTTATTTTCATATTGTAGATGAAGAACCTCAAACGGATTTTCATACACATCCGACATTGTCTTAAAATCGAATGCTCGCGCTCCTTCCGCCGAATATACACTTTTTATGTGTTCATAAATTTCCTTGCTGCCGCAGACGGTTACTCGAAATCCACCCTTAGCCCATAACAGAAACTTAACCATTCGCTCAACATAATAGAAATCTGCCTGCTGCATATCCGGTGTCCCATGCACGCGGGTATCATATACGCTTATATACCCACCCTCCCGCTCAACAGCTATTGCCAACGGCTGCTTTGCAGTTTTCAAAAAGCCGCGGGTAAACTGTTCCATCGGAAAAAAATCTTGGTCCAGCTTGGGTGCATTCTTAATTTCGCATTCAACTCCGTACAACTTCATCAGGTAAACCTCCTTATGCGCTGTTCCACTTCATCTTTAAAATTATTGATATATCGGTTTACAAATTCAAATCCGTCTGTATTGCTGTTTACCAGTTCGGTAATATCAAGACCGTAAGACATGCTTTCACAATCATCGGTGTCATGGCTGGCAAAGAATGTTGCGTTTGCAAGCCTGCGGCCTAAAGCGGCACTGTCATACCGTTTTCCTCCGGCTATCTGGCTATCGAAAACACCCAGCAGGGCGGCTGCCAAATTTGGATGAGTTGATGTATCAAAGCAAGACTTATCGTCATCACACAGCCAGTCCAGCCCCCTCCAAACCTCAAGTGAATACACCTTTTTCGGGCGCAAGTCGACGGGCAGACTTCTAACGGCAGCAATAGTCCTGAGTGCCACAGCCACATGTGTATCGTGCTTGTCGGCAAGATTATGGGTATAAAGAATTTCGGGGTTGCATGCTTTAATAATGTCGGCTATTTCTTGGACCGTCTGAAGATTGGCAGAGTCTTTAACCTCGGAGCTGCTGTAACTCAAAAGGAATTGAGCCGAGTAGCCCCCGACGCTTGCTGCATTCTTCTGCTCGGTTACCCGAACCATCTTCATATCTTCATCGGTGTATTCCTCGTATATGCCGCTGCGTGGAGAGCCCGCACCATCGGTCACCACAACTCCGGTGAACCATTGGTCGGCCTTCCCATAGCATTTTGCGGCAGGCGAAAAAGCCATAATTTCAATATCATCCTGATGAGCTGCAATACATAGATCCGTGGTGCGACCCAGAGCAATTTTCTCATCTGTTCCATCAGGGATAAATACTTCAGCCGATTGTTTATTAAATTTCATGCTAATACTCCTTTTCCATATCCATCCTAGTGCTGTGCTAATCTACGCAACAAACAACGGTTAAATCATTATGCATCTGCAACAGAGAAGCGGGGACTTCCGGAGTAACCGGACCATATAAAGCCCGCTCCAATATATCACGCTTTTCACTGCCGCTTACCACCAGCAGAATTTTTCGCGCCGACATTATAGGTTTGTTCCCCATTGTGAGTGCCTGCTTCGGAACATCATCTTTTGATTTAAAGAAGCGAGCGTTTGCATCAATGGTGGATTGCTTCAAATCAACAACATGGGTGTTTTTATCAAATTCGGTGTTGGGCTCGTTAAAACCGATGTGTCCGTTATGACCTATACCAAGAAGCTGCAGGTCGACGCCGCCGATACTTTTTATTAATTCATCATATCGTTTACATTCTGCCTGCAGGTCAGACGCGATGCCGTTTGGTACATTGGTGTTGTTCATATCAATATTCAAATGGTTAAACAAATTTTGGTTCATAAAATAACGATAGCTCTGATCATGATCTCCGCTCAGCCCGCAGTATTCATCAAGGTTTACTGTTTTAACCGAGGAAAAATCTAAATCTCCGTCTTTACACCACTCTATAAGCTGCTTATATGCGCCGATGGGTGTAGAACCGGTAGCCAGCCCCAATACCGAATCGGGTTTCAGAATAATTTGCGCAGCCATAAACTTTGCAGCATAACGGCTCATTGAATTGTAGTCTTTAGTACGGATAATTCTCATAACATGTTTTCCCTTTCATAAATAGATTAATGACTTTACTTTGAGTACTTTTTTACGATTTCCTGCATTTGATTCATTTTTTGTTCCATATCTGCCACCAGTTTAAATTGTGTGCGGCACCGATCAAGATTATGATGCTCACGATGGATTTTAAAATACTTATCACCGTTCAAATAATCTGTAAGGAACCTTATGCCGCATTCAAATGTCATGATTTTTGCGCCGATGGCAAGACTTTCGACTTCTGCCGGGGTTAAAAACTCATTTGCAACACTTAAATAACCTTTTGTAAACACTTCGAATAATTTCAGACTCATAGATACCTTTTCTAAATCGGTTTCATCCTCGGCAGCCGTGCTGGCACCAAACCGAATACTGTCGCCGAAATCGTAACATGCGGCACCCGGCATAACGGTGTCAAGGTCGATAACGCAGATTCCCGTACCGGTTGTGTTGTCAATCATAATGTTATTGAGCTTTGTATCATTATGTGTGACACGATATGGTATTTTACCGGTTTCCAACATTTCTATTATGACACCGGCATCTTTTTCACGCTCCAATGCAAAATTAATTTCCGGACGAATGTCCTTTGCTCTTCCTGACTTATCCTCATTTATTGCCGCTTTTAATGCATTGAATCGTTTTACTGTATTATGAAAATCGGCAATCGTTTCGATTAGAGCATCTGTATCAAAATTCGACAACATGAGTTGGAAATTTCCAAAGGATACCCCGCAATTATAGAAATCCTGCTGATTTCGAATACTTTGATATGTGATGGCATCTTCAATAAAAACATACATGCGCCAATAGGTTCCGTCCGAATGACGGTAAAATAATTCGCCTGTTTTTGTTGGAACCACCGTCAGGGTTTCACGATTTACATCCCCGTCGGCGGCGATTATCTTCTGTTTTAAAAACTTTGTTACACCGTCAATATTATTCATAAGACCTGAGGGGTCGGTAAAAATTGCATGGTTTATGCGCTGCAAAAGCATCCGATATCGGTCGCCGTTGCTGTTTTCGAAGGTGACCGCATATGTATCGTTTATATGTCCCTCGCCATAAGGTACCGAGCTTAAAAACCTATCCAAAATAAAAGACTTTAAAATAGTTTGTACATCGCACATTCTATCGCACATTCTTATGATTACCGTACCTTTCCAATTATTATAATTTTATTCTAAATCACAACCGCTTATTTTAAAATGAAATTATATAATCATATATTATTATATATTGCATTCTTACCTCATTCTATGTAAAATAGTATGGTAATTAGTAATTTTGTTCATATATAATTATAATCCTATAATTTATAATTTCATTAGAAAGAGGGGGATAAAATGGTTAATGACGATCGGCTGGAATTGCAGTCCATTCTGCGTGAATTATATAATATTTCTGGGTTTCGTCTTTCTGTTCATGATATGAAATACAAGGAAATAGTAGCTTATCCCGAAGAAAAGTCCCCATTTTGCCGCCTTATTCAGCAAAACCAAACCGGATTTAAAAAATGCAAAGAGAATGATCAAAAGGCGTTTGAAAGGGTAAGTAAAAACCCCGAGGTCTATCTTTATAAATGCTGCTTCGGCTTATATGAGGCAGTCGCTCCGCTGTATATACTGGGAAATGTTGTAGGCTATTTAATGATGGGGCAAACCATTGACGAAAGCGACACCGGCAGAAAAAGCCTTATAAAAAGCGCTCGTCATCTTGTTTCAAATCAGGAGGAGCTTATTCAAGCCGCCGACCGAGTGCTCGTATGCGACCGGGATAAAATATTGTCCTGTATGAAGATCCTGGATATATGCGCCAAGTACATATCTTTAAGCAACAGATTTCATCTTAACAAAACAGATTTATCCGATAAAATAAAGGAATATTTGGACGAGAACTATTCACAGAATATCACCATTGAAAGTATCTGCCTTAAATTTTTTTGCAGCAGAACTAGTATAATGACTGCGTTCAAAGCAAATTTCGGAATGGGCTTAATTGAATATCTCACCTATATCCGTATTCAAGCCGCCAAGCTTTTGCTCAGCGGCACATCAAAAACGGTTAAAGAAATTGGCGAAAGCTGCGGATATCCTGACCAAAATTATTTCAGTAAGGTGTTTTCCAAGCGTTGCGGGATGACACCTACCGGCTACCGCAAAAAGAAAGCAATCAATGGCGGGAGCGACATGGATGGGGTTTTCACGATAGAGCCCGATACCCTTCAAGCGGATCGTTGATTTCAAGAACCAGTTTTTCCATCGGACACATCCCGGTTCCCGACCTGTTTACAATATACTGCACCTGCTTTTCGAAGTCAATTATTTTTTTCTCATTTTCAAGCACCGTAATGGCATGTGAGCTGATAACTTGTGTAAATATCTCCTTAACTCCACCGTAAATCAACAGCAATGCAGCCGCTTTTCCTATCACCTTATCGGCCACACAGGCGCCTTTCAGCAGCTCGGGTGAGTTTTCCAACAGAGAAATTATGGGTGCAATGCCCTTCAATGAAGATACATATTCTTTATCTCGGTTTATCAGCACAAAGGAAAATCCACCCTCAAGCAGCCTTCTTTTTGCCTTGTTTAATTCAGGTGACATGGTTGTTTTCTTCCTTCCTTGTGGATGGGGTCTTGCGGGAGACTAATACTAATATCCGACTAAAAGATTGATAAAATTTCCGAGTATTTTTTGTGTCGGGCAAGGCCGACGACGCAAGCGGGCTGGCGCCCGGCAAGGAGGAGAACGAAACCCGGCGCAAAAAAGACCGGAAAGATGTTAAGATTTTAGTCGGATATTAGTATAAGTTAAAAATCTATATATCAAATCTTTTACTCTTTCTCAGTGCGTATATCAGCGGAGGTATTATAATTAACTGGGCGATTATTCCGTAAATTCCTTTAACGGTGGCATTAACCACCGCAATTAACCCGAGATCGGAAACATGCAGCAAATTGGTGACCACCAAAATCGCTGCTGCATATACCAGTCTGCCGAAAATCATCGCAACAACAAGGGATATAATAATACCATACTTTTTATTACCCAATATTTTAAATAACAGCCCGGCGGCAAATCCGTAACCGGCAAGCTCCGGCACCATAAAAGGCAGCAGGTGAACCGGCGGCATATTCGTAATAAGCGAGTTTAACAATGGAGCAGCCGCGCCCAAAAGCAGTCCGAATATAGGTCCTAAAATAAAGCCGCTGAGCAGAACCGGAAGATGCATCGGCAAAAGCATCTGCCCTATCTGCGGAAAGCCCATCAAATGAAATACATATGGCAGCAGTATGGATATTGCTATCAAAAGACCGCCCACCGTCAGTTTTCTTGTGTTCATACAATAAATCCCTCAAGTCAGACTGTCGAGCTCTTCTTTCAGTCTGCTTAAATCCTTTCTTATTTCAAGTTTTTGAGGGCATACATCCTCGCATAACCCGCATGAAACGCAGTTGCCGGCTTTGGCATTTTCACTTATCCCATTATTCCAAGTCCAATGTGTCGAGCCCTTGTTTTTATAGATACCGTAGGTATTCCAAATCTTAAAGTTGTAGGGTATGTTCACGCCCTGCGGGCAAGGCATACAATAAGCACATCCGGTGCAGCCGTTGTAAACCCTTCTATTCATCATTTCGGATACCTTTAACACAATCTTCTGCTCTTCCCCGTTAAGCGGATTGGGCTTTTCAAAGGTATTAAGATTATCCTCAACATGTTCTAATGCCGACATGCCGCTTAATATGATTTTTACATGGGGCAGGCTTGCAACCCATCTCAACGCCCATGATGAGATCGACGCATTCGGATTATATCGGCGAAATTCGGCAGCGATATCGTCCGGAAGATTTGACAGCAGACCGCCTTTTATGGGTTCCATAACAATAACAGGTATTCCGAGACTTTCGGCAAGATGATATCCTTTCATGCCCGCCTGTTCGTTTATGTCCATATAATTTAGCTGTATCTGGCAGAAATCCCATGGACGATAAGTGATTATATCTTTAAATACCTCGTATTCGTCATGAAACGAAAACCCTAAATACTTAATTTTACCCTCTGATTTTAAATTTTCAAAATATTCTGGGATGCCGAGCTCGACTGATTTGTTCCACAACCCTTTGTCAAGGCAATGAAGAAGATAAAAATCTATGTAGTCCATTCCCAGTTTTTCGAGTTGTTCATCGAATATCCGTCTTGCATCCTCCTTACTTTTTACATCCCACAATGCCAGCTTGGTAGCAAGATAATAACTGCTGCGGTCATATTTAGAAAGTGCCTTTCCGATAAACACTTCGCTCTTTCCGCCATGATAGACATATGCGGTGTCAAAATATCTAACACCTTTCTCATATGCTAAATCAATCATTTTCTGCGATTGGTTTTCATCGATTTCTCCGTTTTGATCGGTCGGGAAACGCATACAACCGAACCCGAGATGTGAAACCAATATCCCAAGGTTTTCAATTTCTTTGTACACCATGATAAACTTAAACCCTTTCTGCCTTCATGTCCTAAAAAAACACAAAACAATATTGTAATATAAATTTTCAATTTTGTAATAAATAATGTAATATATATTTTTTATGTTATACTAGAGGCACCCTATAATCTTTCTTTATCAAATTTCTATTGGTGCCTCCTGCAAAAGCTCAGCTTTTGCCCAAGATTTATGTATACTAGAGGCACCCAAAAATTTTATGTCATACCAGAACTTCGTTTTTACACCAAGTTTATATAACGGGAACTATTATAGTCTATTTTAAAAGAGTTGGCAATCACAATCGAAATAAAATAAAAAACAGGGGGTATTTTAATGAAACGCAAAATATCATTTATCTGCATTTTAATTGTGTTGTGCTTATTTGTCACTTCATGTGCCGCAAAGATTTCGTCCAACGATGCGAAGTCATATCATGAGCCCCAAGGGGGAGTTGCAACCGATGTAACCGGTGAAGCAGAAGCCTCAAAAGAAAAAGCAGTCAACGACCTCGACAGACGAAAACTAATTAAGAAAGTAACGCTTGATATCGAAACACGCTCATTTGATACTTTTATGTCCGAGCTTAAAAAGGAAATTAATCTGTACGGCGGGTTTATTCAGAGTTCAGAGATATCCGGAAATAGTTATTCGATTCACTCTTACCGCTATGCAATGCTTACCGTCCGTGTTCCTTCCGACAAGCTGGATGATTTCACAGGTAAAGTATCTTCACTCGGCAATGTAACCCAAAAG
>JAQUHC010000095.1 GCA_028683785.1 Oscillospiraceae bacterium | reverse complement strand
AGCCTCAGGAACAAGAGCCTGATTATTTCTAGCCATTCTTTTTACACTCCTTCATGTTTCGGCGGTGCATTACCGCAATAAATTTATTGCGTTTGCCTGTAATATTTTTAACCGATGCTTTTCTAATATTACAGGGAAGTTGTGTAATCGGACACGAAATTTCCCAATTAAATTGTAATGATTTTCATTTGTTTTTCTCTTTGCATTCTTTGCAGTATCCGTATATCTGCATTGTATGGTCGGTGACCAAAAAGCCGGATGTTTCTGCAATATCGCGCTCCATTTCACTCAACGGGCATTTCGGGATGTCGAGCATATTGTTACAGCTCTTACAGATCATATAGTGCAGGTGCTTATGTCCGTCAACCACGCTGTAATAGCTTTCTCCGTTTTTGAGCATACCGTGCGCGACCTCACCGCGTGAAAGCATGGCTTCAAGATTGCGGTAAACGGTGGACTTCGCAATACTCGGTTGCAGCCGTATGGCGCGCTCATATACTTCGCCTGCCGTAAGCGGATGACCTGCATCCTCCAGCAGTGAAAAAATAAGCTTTTTTTGTTTTGTGTTTCGTATCACCATGCATCATCCGCCCTTCTTTAGTGTTGTTATTAGTATCATACTAATTTAAAATAAATATATAGAAATATCATAATAAGAGGATATACAACGGACTTGGATATTATCTATGTTTATAAATTAAATTAGTATCACAAATATTATAAATAATATAACCAAACAAATCAATCCGGCTTTTCAGCCGGATTGACACATATTTTATTAAGTTTTTATTTTAAATAAGAGATCGGGTTGACAGAGCGGCCGTTAATACGGATTTCGAAATGCAGGTGAGCGCCATAGCTGTTGCCGGTGTTTCCTGCATGACCTATCAGCTGCCCTTGACTTACCTTTTGACCCGTTACGACATTGACCGAGCTGAGGTGGGCATATAGGGTGCGGTATCCGCCGCCGTGGTCAACCATCACATATCTGCCGTATCCGCCGCCGTAACCGTTGCTTACTTCATAAACTCTGCCGCCGTCGGCCGCAAGTACCGGTTTGCCGTAGACGCCGTTACCTGAAATATCAATGCCGTGGTGGAAGCTGCCCCATCTGTAACCGTATGATGAGGAAATCATTCGGCAGGAAGGAAGCGGCCAGCTGAAACGCCCGGTGGAAATACCGTCGCCTGCTGCGCTGACCCTGTTGTTTACCTTCTTTGCGCCTACGACAACCACCTTGTCAACGGGCTTTTTGACAACCTTGGTGGTTAAAATCTTGCGGGAACATTCAATCCCGTCTATAAGAGTTACTTCGGCTTTTACATGTTGTTTACCTTCAATACCGTTGGTGCGGATGGCAGAATATCCGATATACTGCCGGTTGTCGCTGACGGTTTGAGTTTTATAATCAATGGCTTCGTCATATTCCACCGTGCGGATAACCTGAACCCTGAGATATGGTTGAGCCTTTTGGATAAGCACATTTACATCCGGGAATATTTTATTATCAAAATCGGGATTCAATGAGCGCAGCTCGTTCAGTGACATACCTGTTTTCTCTGCAATCAGTATCGGGCAATCACCTTGGACAATGGTATAATATTTATCCACCATTGAAAGGGAGGTTAAATGCTCACGCATGTCATAAATCGGGGTAATTGAGGATATGGGATAAAGCCCGTCCACCACATCAACATTTTGTACAAATTCGGAGCGCTCGTTTTTACTGCCGTTTTCGTAGCTGGACAAAAGCGAATTAAGCAGGGTGTCAAGCTCTGCGCGGGACTGTGCCGCACCTTCAAATTTGTTGTCTATATACAGCCCGGAGCCCTCGGTTATTGCATCGCCTGAGGATTCGAGTATTTTGTCACATACTTCAACCTCGTCTAAAATATCCGATTTGGATACAACGGCAATGGTAAGCTTGGGGGCGCGCTTAACTTCAAAGGAATTATCGGTGTTAATTACCCGGTCGTTAGCCAGATTTGCCGCGTTATCATAAACCGCCTCGTCAGTAATATACCCTAGAGTCTGTCCGTCGTATTCGACAGCCAGGGCAAAGGTCATCCCGCTCCAGAAATTTATGGTCATTATCAGGGCAACCAAGGCGGCGGCGGGGGCGGAAATATTCAGCACCGTGACAAGCGCTTTCTTGTGACGGCGAACCGCGAAAAACGGAAGCAGCAGCGAAATCTTTATACCTGAAAGTGTGCTGTTTTCAAACCCGTTTCGGACACGACGGGCGGCCAAAGGAAAGCCGTTTATGAAAAGGATGCATTCCTGTTTTATGCATGAGCCCAGGGCACGGACACGCTTTAGTAAAAGAAAATCAACAGCTTTATATAATAAACGACCCGCAGGAACCAGTACGCGAACCAGCCTTTTCCCAAAGCGGCGTACAAGCCGGATTGTGCGGATGCCCGTTAAATAGCAAATGTTGTAAGTAAAGTGATAAGCGATCACGATATTACGCAGGATCACATTTTGCATAACATTATTAAATCGGCGCATAAATTCCACCGACATTTTTATGAATTTGTCGATCTGCAACATATTGGAGCACTTCCTAACCAATCAAGCTCCGAATCGGTATATGAGGGAGGAGCAAAAATAGTTACAAACTTGTAACAACCTTTGTTCTATTATACTCAAAAGTTACAAGATTGCAACCCTAACCGCCAAAGATTATAATGAATTGTTAGAAAAGCAGGTTCAATTGTGCAGTAATATGGCAATATGCACAAAAATCATGTGGCATAAACTAGTTGATTTACCTCCCAATTTACCAGAACTTCAAGTTGGATTTTGGCCTGCTTTCGGGCACCGTTAAGATTATGCTCCAAATAATTCCCGCATTCTGCTTTAGCGGCGCCGGGTATATCACCGTTATAATTTGCAATAAAATGCAACGCTTTTTTGGTTATGTCTATTGCATCGGTATGAGAAATCCCGCGGGTAATAAGATAAAAACCGGTTCGGCAGCCCATCGGTCCGAAATAAATAATACCGTCCTTTAAAGGGCTGTTGCGTATATAGGTTGCAAAAAGATGTTCAATCGTGTGGAGTGTGCCGTTTTCAAGAAAAGGTGGTGTATTCGGGCGGATAAATCGAAGATCGTATGTCATAATATCTCCGTCTGTTCTGGAAAGATACATGCCGGGAAGAAGAACGGTATGGTCTACCTGAAAGCTTGCTATTTTATCCATATAAAATCAATGTCCTTTCGCCTGTTACTTTTCCTCATAAACTCCGGGAAGGTCGCTTGCAAACCCTCTGTCTTGGGTGATATCCTGCATGGATTTTCCGTTTGACAGGGAAGCCATGAATTCGGTAATCATGTCGGTTGCTTCGTTTGCCGCAAAATCATACAGCTCAAAGAAACTGTCATTGCTTTTTTGCTGCTTGTCATCCGGATTAAACCATTCGGCATGGTGCCCGTTGGCATAATCCCAATCGCCGGTATCGTTGGGGCGGAGCAGGGAGGTGGCAAAATGCCCCCGCCTCATCAGCTTTTCCACCGGGCGAAACACCAGCCTTCTGACGAGCATGGTTTTATCATTCATAAAAAACAGTGCATGCCTCATATCCCCGGGAGCATGGGCTAAAAACTCTGCCGGAAGCTTAATATTAAAAAGCTCGAACAAAAGGGAACTATAGAGCCGCCCCACGGTTTCATAACGGCCGCCGGAATTACGCGGTAGGGCATTCATAAGGTCGTACCCCCTTATTAAACGGCCTGTTTCACGCCGCAAAACCATGGTGTCAAGTACGCTTTCAATTCGGAAATGATACTGAACCGGCTTTTTGCCGTAGGAGGGATCATCCTCAGCCAGATGTTGCTGTGCCCAATATATATAAGGATGGGTTGAGCGATCAAGCGCATAATGGCAGAAAAAGCCCTCAATATATCCCAACATTTCATTATATTTAATTTGTTCTGAATTTAGTACACTCCGAAAAGCTTCAAACAGCTTGGCGGGGCTGATATTGTGAAGGCGGCTTCCGATAGGGGCATAGCTTTCGCCCCGCTCCCACGGAAGCACACGATGAAAAAAGAAAATATCCGGTCCCTGTGCACCGATCATGGCCATTTCATGGTCGGATATTCCAATGCCCGCTTTTTTCAGTTTTGAAGAAACACGAAGTAAAAATTGGTAGTGGGTTATAACTGCAGGCATACCAAAATCCCCTTTTCGTTATATGCATAAGCTCTTCCATGAAATTTGCCCGATTTTAATTAGAGAAAAGCCCTCATTTAAAAGGCTAAACGAGAGCTTTTCCTTATACTAAATCCAACTATAACTATTCCATAATTATCGCTCATGGCGCGTTCTTCCTATACTAATTTAATTTAAATTAGTATTAGGAACGCATCGCTCTATTCTGGAATGTTTTAAAATGGATTTAGTATTAATTGATGTTGCGAAGATTATTATACTGCGTTGTGAACGAAAGAAGCAATACGGTTAATCGGGATATCGGTAACGGAACCAAGATTACGCTGTCCGTAGCCTCCACCGTAGTTGCTGCCGTAATTGGAGTAGCCGCTGTTTCCGCAGCAGCGGTTGCCATAACTGTTACCGTAACTGTTGCAAGCATTACCCAGGGCACATCCCGGGGCAGATCCGATTCGAGTAATTAACCTGACAAAGCACTTATTAACGGAAAGAACCACTCCGGTAAATCCTTGACCGGACTGACCGCCGCTTGTGGTGAATATTGTTACGGTCTCACCGATATAACGGTTTAGATGCTCTACAAAATTATCATCGAAAATCTCGCCGTTCAATTATCAATCTCTCCTATAAAAAAATTGGTGCACCTGATTTATTATATGAGAGTGGATTGGACTTGCTACAGAAATATGCGGTCAAGCATAAACATATACAAAAAAGCGGATTATATGCGGACAACCCAACCGAACGGATCTGGGATACGGCAGTTCTGAATACCGGTAAGGGTATCATAAAGCCGCTGTGCTACCTCGCCAATACGGTTATCATTGATTATAAGGTGCTTGTCCTCAACCTTGAGTTCACCGATGGGGGAGATAACAGCTGCGGTGCCTGTGCCGAAGGCTTCCTCTAAATTGCCGTTCTCGGCTGCCTGTTCAACCTCGGCAAGAGAGAGGGTTCGCTCATTTACCGTATATCCCCATGAGCGCAAAAGGTCGATACAGGACATGCGGGTAATACCGCCCAATATACTGCCTTGAAGCGCGGGGGTTACAATCTCGCCCGAAATTTTAAAGAAAACATTCATGGTGCCGACCTCTTCGATATATTTGCGCTCAACACCATCCAGCCACAAAACCTGAGTATATCCCTGCTTGTCTGCTTCATCCTGTGCTTTTAGTGAAGCGGCATAATTACCCGCTGTTTTCACATAGCCCATACCCCCCCGCACGGCACGGACAAAGTTACGCTCTACATATATGCGGACGGGATTGATCCCCTCGGGATAGTATGCCCCCACAGGTGACAAAATAATAATGAATAAAAGATGATCCGCGGGATGTACGCCGATGTGGGGGTCGACCGCGATAATAAACGGACGAATATAAAGGGAGGTACCCTCGCCCTTCGGAATCCAGTCCTTATCTATGGATACAAGCTGTTTTATCGCCTCAATCGCAAATTCCTCATCAATTTCCGGAATACAAAGGCGGCGATTTGAGACATTTAAGCGCGCCATATTCTTGTCCGGACGGAACAGCACCGCGCCGCCGTCGGGGGCTCGATAAGCCTTCATCCCCTCAAACACCTCTTGACCGTAATGCAGACACATGGCCGCCGGGTCGAGCGAGAGCGGGGCGTATGGAGTTATGCGCGGATTATGCCAACCTTGACCGCTGTCATAATCCATAATAAACATGTGGTCGGTATAATAATTGCCAAACCCTAAGCTTGAAGAATCTTTTGGCTTGGATTTGGGCGTTTGTGTGCGCTCAATTGTAATTTTCGCGGATGTCATAATCAACACTTCCTATTAGATTGCATTTGTTAAATTATATGACTGTACTTATTAAAATGCAAGCATTTACTGACGAGAATTCGAGTTAAACCTGTCTTTCAATCCCGCTTGTTCGCCAACGACCGGATAGGATATATATAACCCCGACAATAAGAGAGCCCATCGTTGCAATCGGGGCAGCAAAACCCACGCCCGGCAGACCCCGGCCGAGCGTTATTCCAAGAAGCCAAGCTGCCGGTATTCTCAGCAAAAGCGAGCTTACCATGGCGTTGAACATAGAAAACAATGTCTGACCCGCTCCCATTGCCAGACCGTTTATACAGAACACGAAACAGACAATGATATAGTTGAAGCTGACACTGCGAAGATAGAGGCTGCCTTCGGTGATGCATCTTTGAACCAGTTCTGCCGACAGCTCGGTGTTGCCTGAACCGAGGAATAAGGACATTATATCAACCGAGAATATGTTTACCGCGGCAAATATAATCAGGGATATTACCGTGCCGAGCCCCATGGCGGAAAGCATGGTTTTTTTAGCCCTCTCGGGCTTCCCCGCCCCGAAGTTTTGTCCCGCCATGGATGAAACCGATACCTGTAACGCGATAGAAGGAAGTATGGCAAAGCTGTTTACCTTGCTAGTAATGCTAAGGGCGGTGGAACCGACGATTCCGGCAATATCGTTTGCCAAACGGGTGAGAAATAAAAATGAGAAGCTGACCATTACACCCTGAAGTGATGAGGGAAGCCCGATTTTCAAAAGCTGTACTGCCAGCCTTCCGTTTATTTTAAAGCTCTTAAGCCGAAAATCAAAAATGAAATCTTTGGAGCGAAGAAACATGACTGACAAAATAAAGCTGGTTGCTTGGGCAATAACGGTTGCCCAGGCTGCACCCGCCGCCCCGAGGTTGAGGGGGCCGACAAAAATAATATCCAAAACGATGTTCATAACGGTTGCGACGGCAACAAAAATCAGAGGATGGCGAGAATCCCCCAAACCGCGCAGCACGGCGCTGACAGCGTTATAGCCGAACATAAAAATTGTTCCGCCCATACATATATTAAGGTATGCCAACGCTTCATCAAATGATTCCTTCGGAGTGTTCAGTGCAACCAATATATATTTGTTGAAAATGAGCATTACGACTGTTAAAACAACAGCCGCAATTGCATAAAGGGTGAACATGGTGCCGATGGTTTTTTTGACATCATCCTGCCGCCGCGCCCCGATAAATTGTGCGATCATGACAGTTCCGCCGACAGCCAGCCCGCTTATCA
This sequence comes from Oscillospiraceae bacterium, assembly GCA_028683785.1. Classification (GTDB taxonomy): domain Bacteria; phylum Bacillota; class Clostridia; order Oscillospirales; family Acutalibacteraceae; genus Avimonas. The sequence goes on along the minus strand of JAQUHC010000095.1, from coordinate 1,191 downwards.
AGTTGATTACCAAAATTGTTATCAAACCGCCGGTCCCCACCGCCGAAGTACCGACGGCTCCGCCGTATATCCCGACTATCAGCATATCTGCAAGGTTGTAAAACGCCTGGAGCAGATTTGCCGCCAAAAAAGGCAGTGAAAAGCGAATAAGGTGCTTGGTAACACTGCCTTGTGTCATATCCCTTTGGAATGTGCTCAATATATATGCTCTCCTTTGTGCTAAAAGCCGGGGGTATTAATTTGCATTATCTTTTTCTTCAACGCATATCTCATTCAAAATCAAGGGTAATACCTGCTCGGGTTCGATTTTTAATACATGCGCGAATTCTTCATGCAGCAGCTGTTGTGCATCGTTTAATATCCGTTCATCCGGGGCATGCAGCTTCCGCCCGTTTTCCTTTTGTATCTCCCGATGAGCGTACAGCGATTTTATCATGCGCACAATGTCTTTTCGATCACCGCTTTTTAATATTTCGGAAAACCTTTCTCTTCGGGCATTATCATTCTCAATCCAGCCCTCTTCTACATCAGATAATGAATGTATTATGGAATTTATTTCGGAAGCGGTTAATAAAGGTCTCATTTTCGATTTCAATTTGGTGTTATTCATCGGAACAAAAATGACGGAGGCTTTTTGGTAAATCGGTTTAAGTGTGTAATATTTAATTTTTTTACCGTAAAAATCCTTTTCGGAAATATCGGTAATAAGACAAACACCGGTTGTTCCGTAAACAACGGTATCATTTACGTGAAACAATTCTGCCACTCCTCTTCTTCTATTCAATTAATATTCGTCTTTACTCTGACTGCTTAATATCAGCCCTTCAATTCGTCACAGCGGCATAGTCCGGATATTAAAGCATAATGCTGACCAATTATTATCCTAATACCATAATCGCCCTTAGGAAGCTTATCACGGTTTATAATGATAAATTGGCACAAGGGTCATAATAAAAATGCAGTTTGCAACCGGAATTACATTCTGCAATGCAAACTACACGTTGACTTATATTCATTTTAACAGAAAAGTCATAAAAAATCAAATGCGAGTCAAAGTCAGACTGTAATTAAATTAAATCAGTATTAGAAGAACGCGTTCTGAACGATAATTTTATCGTCGCTTTTATTTGAGATTAGTATAACAGTGTTTTATAGTGAAAATATTGCTACCTTATATACTCAGTTATCAAA
>JAQUHC010000094.1 GCA_028683785.1 Oscillospiraceae bacterium | reverse complement strand
ACTCAAATTTAATGGATTGGCTCCATAGCTTGTCATAGTATTATGGCAAGCTTTTTTATTGGAAACTTACAGGAGGTACATATTTATGAACGCTTACTTTGCATTTTCACTTTCTTCGCATAAGTTCACAGCTGCAAACGGGATACAATTTTATGGACGAGCCGATAGTGGAAACAAAGTTTGGTAATGATGCTCTCCAGTGGAATATAGGGAAGTTAAAAGAAAACAAATATTTACATTCATATATACATATTTTATTGACGGAAAAGAGGACGCAATTAATGCATTTATAACTTCAAGACCTGAATTTATTCTGATTTCAACCGAGCCTAAAGGATACCGTTACGATGGCCATTTACCTACAAAAGAAGCAAAAGAAGCTATAGGCGACCAATTTATAGTTGATTATGTAAGGGTTTTTGATGAGGTAAAATAATGAAGGTAACAGATATAAAATACTTTGTAGTAGATTGCTTCAGAACAAACTGGGTGTTTGTAAAGGTTTATACTGATGAAGGTGTAGACGGTGTTGGTGAGGCAACATTAGAGTATAAGGAACTATGATGCTTTTATCGTGGAAATGCAAAAACAAAAAGCAGATCAGCCTGAGCCGAATTTTGAACGCAATCATCTCTTAAAAGAGAACAGCTATAAAAAGCGGTTGCAGCAAGATTCCGCCCGCCGCCGACTGAAAACAAAAGCCGAACGCAACGAGGCTGCGATTGCCGCGGCGGAAGCCGTTATAAACGAGCTGAATAAGCAGCTTTGCAATGATGAGGTGTCGACAAATTACACCGAAATAATGAAATTAACCGAGCAACTGGAGCAGGAGAATACGAAACTGGAACAGCTGATGGAGGAATGGGAACAGATTCAATCCAAAATCATGCAAATATAATAAAATTTCAAATATATCGCGGAATATAATAACGGAACTGTCGATGTATGCTTCAGAATATGTTGACATATGACTCAGAATATGTTGACATATGCTTGGGAATAATCTAGAATAAATATGTCGATTTATGGGAACAAGGTTTGAACGGAGGCTTTTTATGGACAAGAATCTGGAAGTGCTTAACCATCTGCTGGTGGATACATTTAATGAAATACTAAAGGTTGAGGAGCGGTCTCTTAAACTGGTTTCGGGCAGTACTGTAACGGTCAACGAGGTGCATACGCTCGATGCTATCGGCGACGGTGAACCGCGGACGGTATCCGAGCTTGCAGCGGCAATGATGGTGACGGCCAGTACAATGACAATTGCAATTAACAGGCTTGAAAAGAAAGGACTGGTTAAGCGGGAGCGTGCAGGACACGATCGCAGGGTTGTCCGTGTCCGACTGACCGACCACGGGCGCTCTCTTTCTTATATTCATCGCCGTTTTCATAGGCGTATGGTTAAGTCGGTTTCGGAGCAACTTACTCCCCAAGAAATTGAGACACTCAGCCGCGCAATGGGACATTTGAAAGACTTTTTCCATTCCGAAAATATGAACAATTCTAAAGGAATCGTCCAAGATATAGGTATAAAATAATCGCTCGTTAAAAAGGGAGATTGATTTGAAACTTAAATTTCGGTCATGCGCAGAAAAATTGTACAACATGGTTTTTAAACAATATGTAATTATGCGAATCATCACGACATTATCTGTTCTGGGCATAATAAGTATAATAATAACACCGGTAGGTTTTGATACAATTGGATTTGTAACGAAAATTGATACCGTCAATTACCTGCTTAGTGCGGCAATAGTAATGTTGTCGCTGTCTATTTTAGCGAGATTTACCGGATTTAATTCCGATGTGTATGCACTTGCTGTTTCGGTTGCATGTTATGTCTCATTAATGGCGTCGAGGCACAAAAACATATATTTCTCATTCGGGTTGCTCTTGTTTATTGCAATTGTCGGTTATTATTTAATGCGGGATGATAAGCTTCATTTAGCAGGTATAAAGTTTAATATAAAAAATGCTACCGTAGTGGTGTCGGCAGCCGCCATCTTTTTCGTAATTTATGTAGGCGGTTTGACAACATTAAGATATCTGAATTATTCCACATCTACATACGATATGGGTATTTTTTCACAGATGTTCTACTATATGAAAGAAACTTTTCTCCCTTACACAACATGCGAGCGAAGCAAGTTGCTGTCTCATTTTGCGGTTCATTTATCGCCGCTGTTTTATGTATTACTTCCCGGATATTTTGTATTTCCATCACCGATATATCTTCAGATAATGCAGGCTGTGGTTGCCGTAAGCGCGGTTATACCATTATTATTTTTAGCACGCCGTAATGGGCTGTCAAATAAAGTATCAGCAATTATATGTATCTCTTTCTGCTTCCACCCTGCATTGGCCGGAAGCTGCTTTTATGATATTCATGAGAACATGTTTCTTACTCCTCTTATATTATGGACCTTATATTTTATAGACAATAAACAATGGAAGTTTGTATATTTGTTTGCTTTATTGACATGTCTGGTAAAAGAAGATGCAGCTTTTTATGTCGCTTGTATCGCTCTGTATTTGTTTTTTTCAAAAAAGGAATTTCATCATGGCTGTATACTTTTTTGTTGCTCTGTGATATATTTTCTGATTGCAATATTATATCTTAATAATTTTGGTGATGGTGCCATGATAGGCCGTTACGGAAATTATATCAGCAATCAGGAGTGGGGTTTATTAAGCGCCTTAAGAACCGTAATATTAAACCCTGCATATTTAATAACCCAAGTTTTTGTTCAAGAAAAGGTAATATATATGACTATAATGCTGCTTCCTGTCGCCTTTTTGCCTTTATTAAACCGTAAGCTTTCACAGCTGGTTCTGCTATTTCCATTTTTGGTAATAAATCTTTTGAGTAACTATCCGTATCAACATTCGATATATTTTCAATATAATTTTGGTACTTTGGCGTTCTTTTATTATCTGGTAATTTTAAACATCCCTCATCTTGGCAAAAACTTTAAGAAATTCGGCTTAACATTTATGACGGCTGCTTCTGTAATACTATTTATTTCACAGTTGGGAGGATATACCGATAATATAAGCAATTATATTAATAAACGCAGCAATTTAAAACAGATTAATATGGCACTTGAGGCGGTTCCCGAGGACGCATCGGTTCGGGCATCCGGATATTTTGTTCCTAAGCTTTCGTCAAGAAAGGTATTATATGATATACATTACAGCAATGATGTAGAGGAGGCTGTTAATGCCGATTATATTGCAATCGATATGTCTCAAAATGACTCTGTAAAATTAGTAGAGGAATATAAAAATAAGGGATATGAAACCGTAAATTACAATAAAAAATTGTACTGGATTTTAAAGAGAAGCGATTAATAATCATTTCATTACGGAATGAAGTGTGGGATAAACTGCCGGGAAGGTGTATAAACGATTATCGGTGTTGATTATGGTTATCGGCAGGTCAGGCAGCAAGCTTTTTATTGTTTCGATAAAAAGAGTACTATCTGTACCCGGTGTACCGCTTACTATATGGGTTGCACCGCTTTTTTTTGCATGAACGACCACGGTTAAAGCCGGGTCGCTGTTGAAATAGAAGGTCATTTCTGCCCCCAAGGAGTTTGCTGTATCATATAATTTTTGCATAACACAAGCCGTGTTATCAGAAACCAAGGTTTCAGGAAGCACACTGACAACCTGAACAGGTATGCCCTTCTTTTTTGCAATTGCAGCTCCGGTACGTATAAGCCGTTCACAAGATAGCTGATCGGTAACACAGACCAAAACATTGTTATCAGGGATGTAATTCGTTATCATGACCATGCCCTTTCGAACCCGCCATTTTACCGAGACGGCGGGATATTTTTTGCATAATTTAAGTTTTCGGGTTTATATATTGCCCAAAACTTTTTATTGGCTGCCCCCCTTTCACGGTATGATTATATGATAAACCCTGCTTGTATAATGCTAATTTAATTTATAAACATAGATAATATCCAAGCTATTATATGATACTGATTTAATTTAAATTAGTATATCTTCTTATTATGATTTTCCCATATATTTGTTTTAAATTAGTATATTAACCGTAAACAAAAAATGTACAACATATTAAATTTATAAAAATGGCTGACACTCATTTTTCATTGTGTGTCAGCCATATACTCTATTGTGTAATTGTGGAGGTGGTTTTTGGGGAAAAAGCCGCATTCATAAGAGTAATTGCATCTGCATATCGGCTTTCGTTGGATATGCCTCCCATTACAATTGTAATAATTTCTACCCCGTTACGCTTTGCGCTGGTAGCAATACAATGCCCCGCTTCGTTTGTAAAGCCGGTTTTCATACCTGTAGCTCCCTCAAAATAATAGGGATTGGACGGACTCATTAATTTATTTGAATTTTTGAAGGTCATTTTCTCACCGGATAACAGAATATAATCCACCGAGCTTTTCCCCATCGTTTCACGCAGATTGTCATATTGCAATACGGCTTTTGCAATTTGCAGCATATCATAAGCGGTTGTGTAGTGGTCGGGAGAAAAATAGCCGTCGGGATTCGAAAAATGACTGTTTTTAGCCCCGATTTCTATCGCTTTTTCATTCATCCTGTCGGTAAATGCAAACAAAGCATCCATAATTCCGGGGTCGTCCTCATCGCTCAGCTTACGCCCGACATGTACGGCTATCGAATAGGCAGCATCGTTGCCCGACGGCAAAAGCATTGCAGCTATTATCATATCCCGAGTCAACTTATATCCCGCTTTTAAGCCGGCACGGCTTGCATCCGGTTGAACAAAGGAAAGCTCGCTGCCCACCGTAAACACCTCGTCTTCCTCACATTCCTCGGATACGATAATGGCGGTTAAAAGTTTGGTAAGGCTGGCGGGATAACATTGTTGCTCGGCGTTTTGACTGTATAGCATTGCTGAATGTGTTATGTCATAAACCAAAACGCGGGGGGTTGTAAGTTGCGCACCCACAGATATGGTCGGATAGGTTGTTGTGGTGGTGGGAATGGCGGTGGTTGTGGTTGTGCGCGAAGCGGGGATGGGTTGGTCTCCGGTCGCAAATGCTGTTGCAATACCCCGCGCGACCTGCCATCCCACAAAACCTAACAGTGAAACAACCAATATGAATATACCTGTTACTGTTATACGCCGAAGCAAGAGATTACGCTTTCGGCGTGTACGATTGCGTCTTCCTTTATATTTCCTTGTCATTGCGTTGCCCTTTCAATGGATTTGCGGTTCAATATGCATTAGTATACTACATTGATGCCGATTATTCATTGGCTATTATTTACTGTTATCGTTCAAATTACGGTCTCTGAAAATATAAAGAAGGGTTAATGCGCCGAATGATATTGCGAAAATAATCAGGCTTACATTAAAAATCATGGAGCCGTTATTACGATTATCCTCGAACTTGACCTTTTCATCTGCAATTATATTCCACACAACAGGAGCCGTATCGTTTGACGGAACGCCCGAGTAATTAAATCTGCAATGCATCGAAATAAAATATTCAACAGCCTCACCGGGATTTGGGGAAGGGATAAAATGGTCAAGCTCATTTCTATCGGTTATTTCGTTGTAATATCCTTTATATAAAACCGTTCCGTTTGGATCGGTAACCTTTATTTTTAACGAGGAAAGATAGTCCATTGCAGCCTTGTTGCTTTTAGGCAGAATGATTTTAAAAAGTTTCAGGTCAATCACCTTTTCGGTTTCATTGCGTATTATTATTTTACCTTGTCTGGTCTGTCCCGCAGGAAGCAATGGATATTCCCAAAACATTCTTAAACTCGGTTCTTGAATAATCATTCCCTGCCCGTTTTGCTTTGTAAGTCTGAAGGTTTTCAAGCTGTCTTCCGTAGAGATATTATCTTGTGCGACCGTAGTTGCATCGGTTGTGCCTGTCGCAGGTAACGCCAAAGCATTAAGATTTATTGCAGTCAAAAAAGCTGATAATACGGATGCAATTATCGCCGACCTGCATAGCCTCATCGGTCACTGCCCCCTTTTTCATTCTTTTCCTTGGGATTAGCGGGAGCAGCGGGTTTATACACGCTTATAAATACAGAAAGTGCCGCAAATATCAATACCATGAAACCTGCCATCCAAACAGTCCATGTGGGTAAGCCGAACAGCTTGCCGTCCCCGGCATCGTTTGTGTTGTCTGAACCGGCGGCAGATGAAGAATCGGTTGATTTGATTGACGATGGGGTGGTTGTGCCCGAGCCGGATGGGCGCGAATTAGTTTCGTTATAGAGCTTGGTTATTCGTTCGGGTGACAGGGCATAATCATACACAACCATATCGTCAATTAGCGCATTAAGGGTGGGATCATCCCAGCGTCCGCTGCCTACCGACAGTATATTGTTCCGCATTTCCTCAAAACCGAGTATCAGCATTTTTTCAAACCACAGTTGTCCGTCAATGAAAAGGCGAAGATACTGCCCATCCATGGTCAAGGCTATGTGATGCCATTCATTTAAAGGCAGACCATAGGACTCAATTCCATTTTTGGCAGGATTGTAAAATTCGTAATTCACCTTATTCTTGCCTTTGCCCATTTCAAATTCCATAAATACACCGTCAAGTATATTGCCGCTTTTGTCCTTTTTGGAGGTGTCCTTTGCATGGGGCATTACAGTAAGCCATGTATCATCACTGTGTGATATTGTAAGCAGTCTCTGTGAATACATAGACTCTTTATCCATACCCTCTGCACTTCCCCGCCAGTAGAACCAGCCGGAAAACGTCATGGTATGCATTTGAAGCTGATAGTAGCCAATTTCAAGACTCTGCCCCTTGCCCAAAAGCGATATGGCTTTACCGGTATGACCTATATCCACCCATTCCATCTCTGATTTCGACTTTTCTTTGCCATTAACATAATACCCGACATAAGAAGATTGGCCGTCCGGCTCGTTTACAAGCCACAGCTGCCTATCCGTATATCCTTTTGTTGCGCCCACAGTCCATACCGATGAAATCGAAATCAAAAGTGCCGCCGAAAGAAAAAGTGACAGAAATCTAAGGCTATTACGGTTCATGCTTGGTTTCTCCTGTAATTAATTTGTCAGATTATTACTCAGCAACGCTATTTTTTATTTTTCTTTGACAGATATGTAAGGACTATTAATGCTACAACTAATACCAACGAAACCCCGGCCAAAATATAAGGTGTATAGTTTATGCGTTCACCAGTGGGAGGAACCGTACCGGTCGCTGATGCATTAAATCCTAAAAAAAGAGTGATAAGTAAACATAAAAGAAGTGAGGCCTTTTTCATAATATAACCATCCTTTCGCCCGTATATATTTTGCTCATGAGTGTACTGATTTACACCCGTTTGCATGATCAATAAACAGTATAAGACTTTTTTAGGTTGAATTCAACCATAAAATGACGGTGCTGTATGGGTCGTGCAAAAAGTACAAGCTTTTTGTCGAGTTCGAAAGAATTGTTTATAAATTAAATTAGTATAAGGAGCTTTATAGAACAGTGTAAAAAATGGTGACTGCCGGTAACGTAGTATTAATATAAGGAATTTTTAGAGAAGTGTGATGATTTATTCCGCGAAATTGAGAAGGAGACGAAAAGAAAGAATTTTACATATATCGAGCTTGAGGAAAATGAAGACGAATATTACAAGCTTGTGGAATGGTTAAAAAAAATAACAGCGAGAGACTTTTTTATGGCTCCGTTAAAAGATCAGTATTTTTATTAACTTAATTAAAAAAGCATATCATAGAATGGACAATTATCGTCTGACCACTGTTAGCGAGGAGCAATCTAAATGGTAAATGTAATATTTTTAGGATTAGTTAGTTTTTTTGCTGATATAAGTTCAGAAAAGGTGTATCCGATTATACCCTTGTATTTAACATCCGTCTTCGGAGCAACGCCTGCAATAGTAGGTCTAATTGAAGGAATTGCTGAAAGTGTGGCAAGCCTACTTAAAGTATTCAGTGGCTATATTACTGATAAATACAAGGGAAAGCGATCTGATAAAGCGGGAAATACGAAATTAAACCAGAAAGCTAAAACATATATTTTTTATACGGAGAAACTGATGGATGCGTTCACTTGCGCAGCAGAGTTGGTCGCCATCATTTTATATTTCAAGGTGAACCATATGATCAAAAACAACTACTAAGCGGAATATTTGCAGGAAAGGAGTACAAGAGTTGAATCTTAAAGAAAAATCAATAATGATAAAAAACTGTATTCCTGCCCTTTTCTTGGCGATAAAGAGAAAGGATACACCGTTAATTGCACCGGCTTATGTATGAAATACTGTTCCGTTTTTAAAGGTAAACCTTACATCGCGTTTAATCTGGGTGGCATCGTATGGGTTTTATGATATAAATAACCTTTACATTGCAAGTCAAATCCCCTATAATAAGCATGTTTAATAAATGATTAAAGGATGTAATCCGATGCTTCAATATGAAGAGCTTCGACTGAGATTGGAAGGATTGAAACCGGAAATAGATGACCT
>JAQUHC010000093.1 GCA_028683785.1 Oscillospiraceae bacterium | reverse complement strand
CCCGTTCGGCAGGGGTCAGCCCACCTTGGCCTAAAAATGCCGGACGGCCGACCGCCACGTTTTCGCGCCGCACCTCTCCGTGGGAAAGCTCGGATGCCGCCAGCTTGGCAGGTAACGCGCTGAATTCGGCAAACGGATAGCTGTACTCTATTCTCCGTTCAATCTCCGACATGGATTCGCAATCAGGCTGTTCCGCCTGCTTCAAATCCTCCTGATTTTCTTTTGGGGGAGGGGAGCGCAGAACATCGATTTTCCAATCAAATTTCGATGGAATGACCGGAACATCATCGTCGCCCGCCAACGCCCGCAGATGGCCTCCCGATTGATGTCTGAGTGCCGCCGACAACACCCAGTCGCCCATCCCGGATGCGCCCAAAACGGCATGAGGGGGCAGAGCATCACTGCTTCCTATTAATGCAGCCAGCGACCCCAGCTTTTTTTCGGGTGAACCGACCGTCATCACCATACACAGCTTTTCTTTTGCCCGAGTCATTGCAACATAAAGCACACGAACTTCCTCAGCCCGCTCGCTGCGGTTCATGGTAAGTGATACCGCAAGACGCGGGAGGGTGTTCCATTGGTTAAGGGTTTCCGAATCCCGCCGCTTAAATCCAACCCCCATTTCGGCGTGCAGCAACAGGTTGGCGTTGGACGATTCGCGATTAAACTGCCGACCCAAGCCGGCAAGAAATACAACGGGGAATTCCAATCCCTTTGAATGATGTATGCTTATTATGTGAACGGCATCCTCGGAGCCGAAAGACGGAACGGCGGGCACCTCACCTTTTTGCCGTTCCACCCTGTCCAACAGCCTGACAAAAGCCGACAAGCCCCTGAAGCCCTTTTGCTCAAAACGTCGTGCATTTTCATGCAGCAGCCGCAGATTTGCCACCCTTTGAGAGCCGTGGCTCATTGCGGCGGCTACCGACGGCAACGAGGCATCCTCATAAATCCTGTGTATCAACCTGTCGGCGGGCAGGGTTACAGCCAGAACCCGCCAATCATCCACCTGTTTAAGAAATGCCGTTACTCTGGCGCAAAGCTCGGCATTCTCTCCGTTTTTTGAATATCTTCTCAGTGCGGTGAACAGCCGCCCGTCGCGGGAATTAAGCCTTATGCAGGCAAGGTCATCGGGGGAAAATCCGAATGCGGCGGATAAAAGCACAGATAAAAGTGGTACATCCTGAACCGGATTATTAATAACTCGGAGCAGTGATACCGCTGCAGCCACCTCGGGAGCGGTGAAAAATCCGCCGGATGATGTAGCCCTGACCGGAATTCCAAGACGGGTCAATTCATCGGCATATCCTTGGGCATGGGCAGCCTTGCTACGGAGAAGAATACAGATATCCCCGTATCGCGCCGCCCTTTTCTTTCCGTTTTCGGTGACTTGAAAGCTCGACATTATCTCGAGTATTTTAGAGGCGATAACCCGCGCTTCGGCCGAGTCGCTGTCTTCGGTCTTGTCTCGGGTCGACCCGTCAACAATCAGAAGCTCGGTTTCGCAACCGTCCTGCGGCGGATATTCGGCGGCGGCTATCAATTCTTCGCGCTTGTCATAATCCATGCCGCAGATGCTTTTTGTCATAAGCTGCCTGAACATAAAATTGACGGCATCGGTTATCTGAGGACGGCTCCGAAAATTATGGCCGAGGGTTATCGAGGCGGGGAACCGTTCACCGTCAAAAGCTGGATAGCTGTCCCGCCGGGCTAAGAAAATTTCGGGCATGGCCTGACGGAAGCCGTAAATACTCTGCTTTACATCTCCCACCATGAACATGTTTTTTTCATCCTGCGAAAGCGCCTTGAAAAGTGCATCCTGGGCTGCATTTGTATCCTGGTATTCGTCCACCATAACCACATCAAACCGCTCGGAGAGTTCATGAGCAAGGGTGGTTTTTGTGCCGTCCTGATTAACCAGCAATTCAAGTGCCATATGTTCAAGATCGTTATAATCCACCAACCCGCGCGACTTTTTCATTTCGGTAAACCGCATCGAAAACCGCCGAACGGCATTGAACAGCACCTCTGCCTGGCCTGCCATTTCACGGATATCGTCGCGGCATTCATCTTGACTGCCGCAGAACAGAGCGGGCAGCTTTTTTATTTCGTCTTTCGCTTTATCCCGCAGGATTTTGACCCGCTCCTTGCGGCTTTCATCAGGGTAATTTCTGAGCTGAGGCAGCCTGCCGAAGGTCATCCCCCCTGCCGAAACCCTTGCCACATCCCATGTCATACCCGGTATGCTTTGGGCGGCCGATTCCAGCATGGCACATTCCCGCTTCAGCGTTTCCGAATATTTTTCCGCCATTGTGGGGTCCTCATCCGACAGCCGAGCTGCCCTTGATATAAGGGAAGCCGCCCCTTTCAGTATATCAGCGGCCCTCTCCAACACCGCATTACCCCACCGGGTTTGTTCCAAGGGCAGCTCGCAGGTGTATTCGGAAAGCTTTTCATCCAGCCATTTTTCCGGAAACGGATGGGACTCAACAAACGAATAAATTTTTAAAATCGTATCAAACAAAGGACCGTCATCCTTGCCCGGGCTTAACAGCGCGGTTATATCATTAAATTCGGGTGAGTCCTCCTTATATAACTCCTCAACCACCTCGCCCAGTGCATCCTCGGCAATCTGCATCGCCTCGGTATCCTCAGCAATACGGAACTGCGGGGTAAGCCCTAAAAGGTGAAAATGCTCCCGCAGCAATGACGAGCAGAAGCCGTGCACCGTACTGATGTTGGCGCGTGCCAGCATCATCTGTTGCCGCTGCAACCTTATATCGTCCGGATTTTCGCCGATTTTTTTGGATAAAGCCGAAGCCAGCCGTTGTCTCATCTCGGAGGCGGCAGCATTGGTGAAGGTAACCACCAGCAGACGGTCAATATCAACCGGCGCATGGTCATCTGTAACCAGTCCGATTACACGCTCGACCAGCACCGAGGTCTTGCCCGACCCCGCCGCCGCCGACACCAGCAGAGTGCCCCCCCGGGCATTAATGCACTGCTGCTGTTCGCTTGTCCATTGCCGTTCTGACATGAATATGTACCTCACATTCGGTTTGTCGTATAAGATTAATCATCCTCAACCTCGGCCAACTTATCGAAAACATCCTTGTCTTCGAGTTTTTGCAAAAATCTCACCGGATCATCCTGCTCATGCCCGCAAACGGTTTTATAATCGCACCAATCGCAGGCAGCCACTTCTCCCGCCGTCGGTATGGCGGCAATATCGCCCTGACGCAGGGTTTCTGCCATTTTTATCAGAAGCTTCTCTATACTTTTTTTGAGAAGCCCCATCTGCTCTAATGATGCGATATCCGAGCCCTTGGAAAATTCGCCGTTATTATTTAATTTAGCCGGGATGAAAAGTCCTGCCGCATCTTTTTCCATCGCGCGTATTATTTCAGGGTCATCCAGCAGCAGACCGTTCATTCTGAGCGCCTTGACTTGGTCGGACTTAATCTTCTCGGTATCGGCATCCCGCCCGACCTCAACAACAGGCAGCCTGGCAGGCAGGTATAAAATTCCCGCAGGAACAACATCCCCGTATCTTTCTCTGCCGTTTTGCCACACGGAAAAGAGGTATATAAGCATCTGAACATTGATACCCTCAATAACATCCGACAGGCGGAATTCCTTCGACCCTGTTTTATAGTCCAAAATCCGCACATATGATGTGTCGCCTCGTTTATGCACATCAACACGGTCAATTTTACCCACCACCCTGACCTTGCCGCCGTCCGGCAGTGCCAGAACAACCGGGGGAATACAGGGCTCATCCTCCCCGTGCGGGTTGCCAACCGAAATTTCATAATCCACAGGCTCAAACCTGCTTTGTTTAAGCTCGCATACCACCTGCCAAAGAAGCGCTCCGGTGATTGCGCTCAACCGCTTAAGCAGGGCGGCAAATCGGTCGGTCTTATCCTCGGTTCCGCCCATGACATCATCCGCATATTGAGCCACAGCCTCTGCCACATCGGAAAACACCCGTGGGCGTTCAATATTTTCAATCCCCTCGGCCGTATATTCGGGCAGCACCTTTTCCATTACCCAGTGTGTCAGTGTGCCGAATGCCAAAGCATCCAGATCGGCGGTACGGCGGGGTTCTGCCTTTACGCCGTATTTACAAAAGTATGCAAAACGGCAGCGATAATAAGATTCTATCCGAGATGCCGACAGATTCATATTGTTCCCGAAAAGCAGTCGGGCGGTATCGGGATCATTAAATGCCGCCGGCTTTCTGTCCGCCGCCCGTTCGAGTGAGTTCAAACGGGGAATATATTCTTGCTTAAGTGAAAACACCTTTTTAAGCGCAGAGGTACGGGGGGTCGCGCTCCCCCAGAGTAATGCCGTATACTCAAAAGCATCCTTTTCGGATTCGGCCGTCCGCTCGTCCCGATTTTCGACAATAAGGCAGCCGGGGAATATCTTTTTAAGCGATTCAACCAGAACAGACGGAGAAAGGCTTTCACCCGCCGCGTTTCCTTTGATATAGCTTACCACCAGCCCGTCGGACGGAGCGGCAACCGCCGCATAGGCAAAAAACCGCTCCTCAACCGCCCTTTGGTCGGCGGTATCGGACAAGGACAGCCCGAGTGAAATAAGCTGATTTCGCTCGCAGTCCGTCAGAATACCTCCATCCGAAGGATAGGCGGGGAAAACCCCCTCGTTTGCCCCGAGTATGAAAACGGTTTTCGGAGATGAAAAACGGATTCTGTCGGCAGCCCCGACTTGAACCGCATCAAGGCTTTGGGGAACCGAGCCCAGATCGGTAAGCCCGGCTGAAAGCCGAAAAAGCTCGGTTAATCGGGCGGGGGTGAAGGAAGCCTCGCGGCACACAACCGCCATTCTGTCCAGAAGCTCCATGGTGACATCCCAGATCCGCGCCATCCGTTCGGCCAGTGCGGGTTCGCCCGATTTATCCAGCCGCGCCACCCTCATCCGTGTTATCAGGTCGGCCTTAACCTCGATGATATATCGATAAACCGCCTTTGCAAAATCCTCTCCCGAAGCATGGGCTTTATATAATGCGGCGTGCAGCCGCTCTAAAGGTCTAACCAATCGGCGGCGAAGTAAATTCAGATATCCGAGCTGTTTATCGGATTGTTCGTCCGCCCGAACCGACAGGCCGCTCGGATTACCCTTCCATTCGTGCCTCCATCCGGCGCCGTTAATCCTCCACATAAGGGCGTAATTTTCAATTAGGGCTGCCGAATGGGTAGAAAAGCCTGCCAATCCGGTTTTTATCAGACGGAGGATATCCTCTGTTTTAAATCCTCCCGTTACAACATCAAGTGCCGACAGGGCAAGTGTGATAAGCGGTTCTGTCAGAATATCGGTGCGCTCGTCCATCACAAAGGGGATGCCCTGCTTTTCCATGGCGGCATCCAGCACCCCGCGGTATTCGCCGAGATTTCTTGCCGTCACGGCAAAATCACGGCAGCGCCCGCCGTTTTCACGCAGTCGGCGGCGTATCTCCCTTGCTGTAAAATCGCATTCATCATATATATCGGCACAGGGAGCTATCATAACCTCCCGGGCGGGTTTATCATATACGGTCGGGCGGGGAGTAAACAGGTTTGCTTCGGCTATTTTAAGCCCCTCGGTTGCCGCCCGCATGTTTTGTGTCAACAGCTCGATTTTTGCGACCTCAACCCCGTCCTGCCAAGCCATATCCCGAAGCCTTGACGCGGTACGGATAACCGGCGACAGCAGACCGTAGCCGCCCGACCGATCATCTATTCCGTCGGCACAAAGCGCAACCGTTACCTGTTTTGCCTGCTTTAATAATACCCGAAATACCGCCAGTTCGGGCGCCGTAAATCCCTTGAACGAATCTATAAATATGTGTGCCCCCACCGCCAATTTGCTGTCCTGCAGCTTTTCAGCCAAGGCGGTCAAATCGTCGGTCGGATCGATATATTTTACTCCGCCGTCCTTGCTGTCGGCAACCCCGGCAGCCACCGCTTCGTATGCGCCCATGATAACTGACAGCTCCTGCATCTTGCGGCGCAGGGTGCCGTCCTCCATATCGGCAGCCGTCTTTTCAAGGTCGAGAGGGGTTATTCCGCATTGCTTCATTTCGGCAATGGCTGACAGAACCGTCCCCACCGCTCCGGTATCAGAAGCAGCCCGCCTGAAAAGTGTCAGGTTATCCGCCGTAAGCTCAAGGGCGCGGCTCATGAGCAGCGTTCTTGTCGCGTCATCCATCCTGCGCCCTGCCAGTCCACCCACCTCACGAAAAACCAGATCTGCCATTCGGGTAAAGCTCAATACCCGAACCCGCCCGGCCATAACCGGACCCAGACGGCGAAGGAGGGTCCGCTCACTTTCAAAAGAAAACTGCTCCGGCACAAGCAAAATCAGACCCTCGTCCTCCTGCAGGTCGGTCGACCAAGCAAGGTCACAGAGCCGCTGGTATATGGTATGCGTTTTCCCGGTGCCCGAGCGCCCCAGAAGAAGCCGAAGCATGTCCAACCTCCGAATATAATATAATAAATCAATTATAACACATTGTATCAAAGACAGACAATATATACTAATCACTCATTAAAACCTTGCTTTAAAATCCGCGTGAAACCATATATCAAAGCTTTTACTTGATTTAAAAGGTTTATAATCGTGATAGGCATTAATGATTTATAGTAAGATTTAAAATAAAAGAGGTTTTGCATTAATCTGATGTAATTGGAGTTGAAAACATCAAGATTACAACTCAGAATAAAACACATATTAAATAGCCCCCCCCTAAGCCTCCCTCTGACGAGGGAGGGGGACCGCTACGCGGTGGTGGGAGAGAATAGCACAATCCGGGACGAAACGGTAAGATTGTCATGGGCGTGCTAGCCTTGGATTTTAGGGAGATTGGATGATTGATGTTTTCAATCAATTTGTACGCGGTCTCTCCCTCAGTCGCCCGCGGGCGACAGCTCCCTCGTCAGAGGGAGCCAAAGTAGGGAAAAGATTAAAAACCCGCCTTTTGAGGGTTGGTCTTAGGGATTTGCAATCCCGAAAAAAATCAGCATAGTTGGTATGTATTTACCGGCTATGCTGATTTTTCTTGATCTGTGGTGGATGTAGAAACCGGCGAGTCAAATTCGCCAATGCAGTTATAAACGATTATGATACGCTGTACTCATCTGCCATAAATGCTCTCTGCAATGTGTATTTGACATTTTCTGAGTATATTGCGTTTTATTATTAGCATCTTTCGTCCTACTAATTAAACATTTATACAAAGCCACTATATTTCTTGCAATAAATCAATATTGATGTTGGAATTAAGGAATTATCCGTTAATTAAAATCCAATTGAGCCGCCTTTAATCTTCTCAATGAATTCTAAGAGTGTATTAACTGCATATGCAATAGCGTCGTCTGCCTTCTTTGCCAGCTTATCACCGGCATCCAGTGCAGTCTTTGTTCCCTTTTGCATTTTCTCATTCACAAAAGCTTGATCTGCGTCGGCAATGCTGTATTTATCCCATCCCTTTTTCTTGGCAATATCTCCTGCAAATTCAGATAATATTGTGGATGCTCCCTTGCCTGCGAAATCGAGCAGTCCCATTTTTATCGATTCTGTTAATCCAATTGGGTTATTATCTTCATCCTTATCAAACCACCAATGATAGCCCACTCGGTAAAGTGTATAACAGGCAAGCCAGGCAACAAGCTTCTTCGGCTCATTCGGTTTTGGCATTTCAAATGCTCCGTCCGCCTGCCCTGCCATTTGAATAAACCGGCTTTCAATGAATTCAACTATCTCATTAAACCCAATAGAGGGCTTTTCAACATAAAGGGTTATCATATCAATAACTGCGCTCTTTACCTGTCCTACCAAGAAGCCTGCTATCGGCCCGCCAAACGGAGCCAGCGCCACATCAAAGGCAATATCTCCTATGTATACCAACAGCTCGGCTGTTGCAATAGCTTCATCGTACCAGTATGAGTCGATAAGGTAGCTTTCCTTATCCTGCATTATACTCCGCTCTGCAATTGCCCAACAGCCGTGGCGGAAAGCCTTTAAATCCTCTGTGCCAAGCTTTGGCAGTCCTTGCTTTAACTGATCTAACTTTTTATCCCTGAAATGCTCCGGCAGATAAGTGTTGATAATTTTAAGACAGTTTTGATATTCCTCTTCCCACTTTTTGCTGTACTCAATTAAGTCGGGAATCAGGCTTATTTCGGTTTCGTTTTCAAAGGTTATTTCACCAACTGTGTTTGATATTTTCATTAAACCTTTAATTGGAGCTTGAGCGGGGAATGATAGCTTTGCAGTGAAATCATAATACGCCTTATCGGTAATGCTTCCGTAATCCTCATTGGGCGCTTGGTTTAGCCCTATAACCTCAAAAACGCCCTTTTCATCTGTACATTCAATGATAAGGCTGTCAGGTTTTGATAGTTCCAATGCTTTCTTTGTATCGTTCCAAAGTCCTTGCGAAAAAGCTATAAGAGTTTTTTCCATATTGCCTTTATCGTCCTTAAAGCCTTTTATCTCTTTTT
>JAQUHC010000092.1 GCA_028683785.1 Oscillospiraceae bacterium | reverse complement strand
ATCTCCGCCTCCGAATAAATCGTCCGCATCAATATCTTCCAATTGATATGTTTTGGTTGTTTCGCCTTTCTGGGTTTTATCATTTTCGTTTTTATTCTCACCTTGAGATTGGGTAGGCTCTCCGTTTATTGAGGTGGGGTTGGTTGAATTGCCGTTTGTGATGCTTGAACATTTGGTTGTTCCATCAATATTGTTGTTATCATCGATATTGTCCTTTTTCTTGGGACCGCATCCGGCAATGAATACTCCAAGAATTATTATACAAAAAACCAATGCTGATAAACGCTTCATTAAACTACACTCCCTCTTATGATAAGGTAAAAACATAAATATAATTTCCGAACGGGCGGTAGGCGCTGATGGCAATACTAATTCTAAATTAGTATATGTTCTTATTAAGATATTACTATATATTTACATTTGAGATTAGTATAGCATACGAGCTTAAATTATACAACGATAAAAATACAAAAAGTTCGGAAAAGTCAGCATTATTATGTGTGACTTTCCCGAACTTTTTAAATTGGAGCGGCTTACGAGGCTCGAACTCGCTACCTCAACCTTGGCAAGGTTGCGCTCTACCAGATGAGCTAAAGCCGCATTTTTATTGATGAAATCGCAACGCGATTTCATCAATGGTGCCTCCGGTCGGAATCGAACCAACGACACGAGGATTTTCAGTCCTCTGCTCTACCGACTGAGCTACAGAGGCAAAATTGGCGACCCGGAACGGGCTCGAACCGTCGACCTCTAGCGTGACAGGCTAGCGTTCTAACCAGCTGAACTACCGGGCCAAATCCAAAATGCTTCACCTTTCGGTTTGGCAATTTGCGAACGTGATGTCGGCGAATTGCGTACCTAAAGGGGTGGTGGGAACAACAGGGCTCGAACCTGTGACCCCCTGCTTGTAAGGCAGGTGCTCTCCCAGCTGAGCTATGCTCCCATGGTGTCTGAGAAGTTAAGCGACGTTGTATATAATACTATATTAAGTCACGGTTGTCAATATATTAAAACCAAAAAAGTGTTTTAAAAAAGTCGATATATAATTTAGTAATCTTTGCTCTATTGCCGAAAATTTGTTAATTATTGCCTTCGGCCGGTTTTTTATTCAGGACAAGCAGTTCGTCGCGGGTGAAATGATATACTTTATCACAAAAATGGCAGGTAACCTCGGTAATGCCCTTTTCATCAGGTAACTGCATCAGTTCCTCGGTTTTCATGGCGGCAAAGGCTCGAGATATTCTTTCACGAGAGCAGCCGCATCGATAAATAGGATGATATTCATCCAGTACCTCAAATTCAAATCCGCTCAGAGCCCGTCCGCATATTTTTTCGAGAGATAAGCCGCCGTCAAGCATTGATGTCATGGAATCGAGTGATGCAATGTTTTTCTCAACCCTGTCAATCACATTGTCGGGGCAAAAGGGCAGAAGTTGCAATAGTATCCCGCCCGCCACCCTGACTGTCAAATCCGGATTTACCAGTACACCCAAAGCGCAAACGGTCGGAATCTGTTCGCTGTTTGCATAATAGTTTGTTATATCCTCGGCAATTTCTCCCGATACAATGGGGGTACAACCGATATAAGGCTCGGAACCGCCGGTATCACGCATCACATAGAGCAGCCCGTTTTTTCCCACGGCACTGCCGACATCCAGCTTGCCGTCGGTGCGAAGAGGAATTTCTACAATCGGATTAACAGCATAGCCGCGTGTATTACCACCGCTGTCCGATACCGCCATAACCGTGCCCGTCGGTCCCCCTCCGTTTATTTTAATTGTCAGGCTGTCGTCCTTGCCCTTCAGCAGCAACCCCATCATTGATGCTGCCGTCAGCAACCTTCCCAATCCGGCTGTTACAACCGCTGAGGGTCTATGGATACGTTCCGCTTCGGCTACAATAGCGGTAGAATCCATCACCATGGCTATTAATGAGGCATCCTTGGTAATACAACGAATAACCCGACCTGTTTTGTTTCTATTTGGATTCAAATTCTTCAACCAATCCTTATAATAATTTAATTTATAAACACGGATAATATCCAAGTCTATTATAACTCCCTCGTCAGAGGGAGCCAAAGGGCAAAATTTCTCACTATTAAACACTGTATATATAATTTCTATATATTAATTTTAAATAATATTATAAACTTCTTTTTGTAACAAACACCATTCGTTGGGTGTTATCTTTTATGCATTCAGTTGTCATATCATCATATACGGAAAGTGTCTCGAATCCTGCCTTTGTCAACAGCTTTTTCAGCATTTTTTCCGAATATGCGCGCTCCCGCAGTGAATCTGTAAGGCGGGTATATCCATTTCCCTGCTTTACAAAGAAATCCAGCTGCATATCCACCTGAGCGGTTCGGCTGATAAGTCTGTTTCGCCAAATGCAGAGAAAATCATCCTGCTCATACACAAAGGAATTGTCGCCCAGCACAAACCGGTGTTTATATACCGTGTTCACATCAAAAATAAAAAGACCGCCGGGCTCGATAAATAAAAACAGCCTGTTAAAAACCTCTGCCAGTTCATCGGTGCTGCAAAGGTGATTAAGGCTGTCAAGCGTGCAAACCGCGCCGTCAACAGTGCCAAATAAATCCAGTTCCCGCATATCCTGACAAAGCAACATCAAAGGCACATCGGATTTATTCGCCTTATCAGATGCCACAGAAAGCATGTCCGCCGAACCGTCCACCCCGATTACATCGATGCCGAGTGCACACAGCTCAAGAGCAAGACTGCCAGACCCGCATCCGAGATCAAGAAGGGCATGAGGCGGCTTGTGTGGCAGATGCAGCTTAAAAAGGGATAACAGATACCGTGCGCGTGCTTTATAATCGACATCGTACATCAGCCGGTCATAAAAGCCGGCAAACGCCGTATAACCCCTCATTCCTTGGGATTCTCCTTATCCATACGGCCAAAAACCATATCATACGCATCACAACCGTATATCAGTGAACGGTTAACCCTGCTGATTGTTGCCGTTGATGCGCCGGTGGCTGCCACAATATCACTGTAAACCCGCTTATCATTAAGCATTCGCGCCACCACAATGCGCTGTGACATTGCCTTAATTTCAACAACTGTACATAAGTCCTCGAAAAAACGATAGCATTCTTCAACCGTTTCCAGCTTAAGAATGGCTTCAAACAAAAAATCGGCATTACTGTCCTTAATTTTACTGTTCATGGGTATTCCTCCCTTTGCAGTTGCTCTATATCATTTTAACACTTCATAGCGTGAAAGAAAAGAGGGAGAAGCTGTTTTTTGAAAATAAACTTATTTTTAAAGCAAAACTTAAAAAACAATTTTGGCTTTTGACCTTTTTATGTTATTGGCGTCATGTCAAAATGATATTATTAGTATAAGATACAATAAAGTGGTATATAAGGGGTTAATAAGAGACAGCAGAATATAGTATATTTAGATAGCAGGGCAAGAAAAAATATTATTTCGGAGCTAATAAAAGGAATACAACGATAGAATAATGTTATTTAAACTGTTGATAATGGCTAACTTTGCAGTCTACAGTTTCATAGAGATATAGCACTGATACAGAGTAGAGCGAATATTCTAAAAGCACAGACCGCAAAAACCGTCCATATAGTCAGAAATCGTCCCCATGGTTACGCGCTATGCTTTACTTAAAAAGTTTTTGCTGTTATAATATAAATAATACATATAGTATATATTTCGAGCTATATATCCAAAATACCCAAAATGCATATTTATGATAGACTGCAATATAATTTTGAATATAATAAAGATACCGAAAGGATGGGCATTATTTGTACGTAATATTTACAAAATTTAAAGAGGTGTTGTTTTCAGTCCTGCCGATTACGATAATAGTATTGATACTGAATTTTACGATAACCCCGATGGAGACAATACTGGTTGTTCGATTTTTAATTGGTTCCTTGCTTGTGACGGCGGGGTTAACCGTATTTTTGTTGGGGGTTGATTTAGGAATAACCCCGCTGGGGAGCTTTACAGGCTCCTCGCTTGCAAAAACCAACAAGCTGTGGATAGTTCTGCTCGGCGGAATAATACTTGGCTTTTTTATTTCAATTGCCGAGCCAGGGCTATTGGTTTTGGCAGATCAGGTGGATACCGTCACAGGCGGGCAAATATCAGGAACAAGCATTCTTGTTGTTGTATCGATTGGTTTGGGAATTATGCTGGCTTTGGGATTTTTTAGAGTATTTTATAATATTGCGCTGAATAAAGTATTGATTGTCGTGTATTTACTTATTTTTGTGTTATCGTTGTTCACTTCGCCCGAATTCCTTGCCATTGCTTTTGATGCATCGGGCGCCACAACGGGGGTGTTGGCGGTACCATTTATTCTGGCGATGGCGGTGGGTATTTCAAAGTTAAAAAAGGACAGTGAAGCATCGGAAGAGGATAGCTTTGGATTGGTTGCAATTTCATCCGCAGGTGCTATCATCGGTGTGATGTTTATGAATATATTTACAAAAACAAAGGAGTTTGAAGATATACCCGGTCTCGGAGAAGGTTTATCAGCCGATGGCTCCATATTACAACCGTTTATAGATATGATTCCGGATTATTTAAAAGAGAGCTTCATAGCCATACTGCCTTTAATGTTGATTTTGGTGGTTATGCAAATATTGTTCTTTAAATTAAAAAAGAAACAACTTCGAAAAATGTTTACAGGTTTTTCCTTCGCTTTTATTGGATTGTTTATATTCCTGCTGGGTGTAAATGCAGGCTTTATGGATGTAGGAACAAGATTAGGCAATGATTTGGCCTTAAATGATAACAAGGTATATATCATTATTGTCGGATTTGTTTTGGGGGTTGTAACCATTTTAGCCGAACCGGCTGTTCATGTATTAACTCGACAGATTGAGGATGTTACCAGCGGTTATGTAAAAAGGAAAGCTGTGTTGGGTTCTCTGGCAATCGGGGTCGGTATTGCGATTTTATTATCTGTAATCAGAATTTTAATACCCTCATTACAGTTATGGCATTACCTGCTACCTGGATTTGCAATCTGTTTATTATTGACTTTTATCACCCCAAAACTATTTGTGGGAATTGCATTCGACGCCGGCGGGGTAGCGACAGGCCCTGTGACGGCAACCTTTATTCTGGCTTTTATCACCGGTGCCGCAAATGCGTATGAAGGAGCTGATGTTATGATTGAAGGCTTCGGAATGATTTCAATGGTAGCCATGATGCCGATTATTACCTTACAAATTTTAGGATTGATATTTAAGGTGAAGTCAAAAAGAAAAGGGGTGGAAAAAAGCGATGAAAAACAACATTGATGATACGCAAAAAAACCATATCAATGATGCGATATCAATTGAATTAATCTATGTGATTGTAAATTTCGGAATGGGAAGTAAGGTCCTTCAAGCCGCTAAGAAAAACGGAATTAACGAGGGCACGATTTTTTTGGGTAGAGGAACAGTCAGCAATACTGTTTTGAATTTCTTATCGGTATATGACGAAAGAAAAGAAATTGTATTGATGGGAACCGATAAAGGCACGGCACACAAAGTTTTAGACATGTTAAATAATGAATTCAAATTTGAAAAGCCAAATCACGGTATTGCTTTTTCCACAAGTGCCGGCAGTATTATAGGATCTAAATCATATAATTGCGATGAAAATGTTGAAGAAAGAGGTGCAATTAATCCGATGTATCAACTCATAATTACCATAGTGGATAGGGGAAAGGCAGAGGAGGTTATTGATGCGGCGAATGCGGCAGGTTCCAAAGGCGGCACAATAATCAATGCAAGAGGCTCGGGAATACACGAAACAATGAAATTATTTAATATGGATATAGAACCCGAAAAGGAAATGGTTATGATTTTATCCGGGGAAGAGGTAACCGAATCGATTATAGACTCCATACGGGAAAAGCTTGAAATAGACAAACAAGGTAAAGGAATTATTTTCTGCCAAAATGTAAATAAGGTTTACGGTATCTATAAGTAAATATATAAAGGGGCTGTTGAGCATTGGAAGCAATAACCAACAGCTTTTCTACTTTAGGCACTTGCGATGAAATCCGAGCAAGCTCGGATGAAATCTTTTCGCTTTGCTCGAAGGTGAAATCAAATCCGTCCTTCATCGCCGTAGGCGATTTCATCCCTTTAGGGATTTCATCAGCCGTTAGGATGATTTCACCCGTCCGAAAGGACGGATTTAATTGAAAAGAGGCTGAAATTGTATCAATTTCAGCCTCTTTTCATAGAAGTAGTGACCTGTTTTGATACAAATGAACACCCTTGGCTACCTTTAATTATAAAGTGAACACCCCTAATGCAGTTGATTGAAAAATACAACAGAAAGGATTTTACCTTATTTTAATTGGATTTTGATTAGTTTGTTAAATTGGAATTTACCTTTTAAAAATGAATTTGTTATTACATTCTGCTTTTTGCTGTATTGATTGAAGCAATTAGCATACGGCGAATAACTCCACAGTCATGAATGATAGGTTTTACATTTTCCTCACTGGTTAAATCAGCATTATAAAACAATTCAAGCCAATATTCTGTTTCATTTGCTTCTTTGAGTGCAATTTGAAATTTCGATATAAAATCAGCTTTACTTTGTGCATAATTTCCCTCGCGAATATTAGCACCGATAGAAGTAGTTGAGCGTTCTAATTGATTTACGATGGAATAGTGCCCTTTTATATTTTCACAAAGCTTAATCACTTTTATAGCTAAATCCATAGAACTGTCAACCAATTTATTCTCCGTCATAGAAATCACCCCTGAGACAAAACATAACATAAAGATCATGAAATCGCAAGGCACTTGCGATGAAATCCGAGCAAGCTCGGATGAAATCTTTTCGCTTTGCTCAAAGGTGAAATCAAATCCGTCCTTCATCGCCGTAGGCGATTTCATCCCTTTAGGGATTTCATCAGCCGTTAGGATGATTTCACCCGTCCGAAAGGACGGATTTAATTGAAAAGAGGCTGAAATTGATACAATTTCAGCCTCTTTTCATGGTGCGAGCAATGGGACCCGCTCCGCTGTTGAACAAGTTCAAGTCCCTAGTCTTAAACAAAAAAAGCAACCGACACTCCGTGCCGATTGCATTTTTTGGTGCGAGCAATGGGACTTGAACCCATACGTTATCAAACACACGCCCCTCAAACGTGCCTGTCTGCCAGTTCCAGCATGCTCGCAATTTAATATTCATGCACCGCAAAACAGTGCAAGAGGTATTATAGCATCACCCACCCTTGGTGTCAATATCAAAAAAATCGATTTTTCAGACGTTCTTTCAGAGTTTTTTCAGAAACAAAACATGTAGATACTTTGTATTTTATTACATAAATGATATTATATTCTGGCTACTCCGCTTTTCCTTGCAGCATCGGCAACAGCCTCGGCAACCGCTTTGCCGACACGATTATCAAATGCTTTCGGGATGATATAATCCGCGGAAAGCTCATCATCCGCGATTAGGGAAGCAATCGCATATGAAGCGGCAAGCTGCATCTCTTGGTTAATATCACTTGCGCGTACATCAAGTGCACCGCGGAATATGCCGGGGAAGGCAAGCACATTGTTTATTTGATTGGGAAAATCCGAGCGACCGGTACCCACAACCGCGGCCCCCGCTTTTATTGCCAACTCGGGATAGATCTCGGGATTTGGATTGGACATAGGCAGAACAATAGGCTTTTCAGACATGCTTTTTACCATATTCTCGGTCACGACATCGGGAACCGAAACTCCGATGAAAACATCGGCACCCTTCATGGCATCTGCCAAAGACCCTGTAAGATGACTGCGATTGGTTCGGGTGCTTATTTCTTCTTTGGACGGGTTAAGCCTTGAATCTCCCTCGCAAATAATACCCGAGCTGTCGCACAGAATAATATCGTTTACCCCCATCTTTAAAAGATGATTGGCGATGGCAATTCCCGCAGAACCTGCGCCGTTAATTACACAACGGGCATTACCGATTTCCTTTTTGACCACCTTAAGCGCATTCAGCAGAGCGGCACCGGTTACGACGGCGGTGCCGTGCTGATCGTCATGGAAAACCGGAATATCGCAAAGCTCTTTAAGCCGCCGCTCGATTTCGAAGCAGCGCGGAGCAGCTATATCCTCAAGATTGATACCCCCAAAGCTGCCGGAAATAAGATATATTGTGCGAACCAACTCATCGACATCCTTTGACCGGATGCAAAGAGGGAAGGCATCAACTCCGCCGAATTCTTTGAACAAACAGCATTTACCTTCCATAACAGGCATACCTGCCTCCGGACCGATATCACCAAGTCCGAGAACGGCCGTTCCGTCGGTAACCACCAAAATCATGTTCCAGCGGCGTGTAAGCTCAAATGATTTATTATAATCCTTTTGAATGGCAATGCAGGGTTCCGCCACCCCCGGAGTATATGCGAGGGAAAGCTGTTCGCCGTTTGTCACAGGTGTCCGCGAGGTTATTTCAAGCTTACCTTTCCATTCATAATGCTTTTCCATTGCAACCTGCTTTATATCCATCCCAAAAACTCCTTATGTATGATAATATTGGTACAAGATGTAGGGCGTAATGATTATAGCACATAACAAATTGAATGTCAGTATTCTCTTTTTTTAATTATAATAAATGTAAATGTAAAAATGGTATGTTGCATAATTATATCGAATTTTGGGTAATAGATAGGTAGGCTCTTTTCCTAACTCCGTGAAAGTGGTATAATTATCGCGGTGATGAAAATGCAAGGATTTGAAAATTACGAGAACATGTTTGCACAATCTATAGGGGTAGTAGAACCCTGGAAAATAGAGCA
>JAQUHC010000091.1 GCA_028683785.1 Oscillospiraceae bacterium | reverse complement strand
ATTAAATTAGTATAGGAAGAACGCGCCATGAGCGATAATTATGGAATAGTTATAGTTGGATTTAGTATCAGCCACCGAAACAACAAAAAATGCCGGGAAACAGATAATACTCGGGCGGTTCCATACGCCCATGCGGCATTATATCGTGTTTTATCACAATGTTTAGTATTATTTCAGAGCCTTTCCGCGTTTTGATTGTATAAGGTACCGCGGTCTTGCCTTGACCTCGTCATAAATCTTCGCGATATACAGCCCGATAATACTCAGACTTATCATGATTGCGCTGCCTATAAAAAGCTGGAGCAGGATGACGGTGGAAAATCCCGGGTCGGCACGATGTGCGAAATAAATATATAAGGTCTGGACGGTCATTATGATTGCACCTATTCCCATCAGCAAACCTAACCAGAATATAATAAACAGCGGCGCGGCGGTGTATGCTGTGATTGAATTAACCGCCAACCTGCTCAATGAGCGCATAGACCATTTTGTTTGCCCGCCCACTCGGGGCGAAACCTTAAACGGCAGGGCATATCGTTTATATCCAACCCAGGCAGAAAGCCCGCGGAAAAAGGTGTTCTTTTCGGGAAGCTGCTTCCACGCCTCGACGGCGCTCCTGTCCATCAATTTAAAATCGGATGCCACTCCGATATCAATTCCGGTTGTCCGGCTGAATGTGCGATAAAACAGAAGTGCGGCAAGCTTTGTCGGAAGTGACTCCCGTCC
Organism: Oscillospiraceae bacterium; assembly: GCA_028683785.1. Lineage (GTDB taxonomy): Bacteria > Bacillota > Clostridia > Oscillospirales > Acutalibacteraceae > Avimonas. The sequence continues at coordinate 8,130 of JAQUHC010000091.1, read as the reverse complement.
GCGATCCTCCTTTACTCCTTCAACAACATCATATCCCTCATCCCGCCAAAGGCGTACCATTTCGGGGATAAGCTCGGGCGGGTGCTGCAGATCGGAATCCATAACCAATACCGCATCCCCATCGGCGTTTTCAAGACCGGCACAAAGAGCGGCCTCCTTGCCGAAGTTGCGCGACAGCCTGATAATAGAAACCTGCTCATGGTCATCGGCAAGCCGGCATAGCTCTGCCCAGCTTTTATCCCGCGAGCCATCGTCCACCAGCAAAAACTGGTGCTCGATCCCCTCGCGCTCAAGCAGGTTATCCACCGTCATCACGTTGTTATAAATGAAGTCGCCCTCGTTATATACCGGCATCAGAATCGTTATCAAGATTCCGATTCCTCCTTTTCCTGCCCGGTCGGAGGAAGCTCATCAACCGCAGGCGTTTCATCCTCTTCTCCCGGCTGTACTTGAATTTCAGTATTTGTGCTTTTTAAATCATAATAATCCACCGGGTCGACTGCCGGCGCCACAGTTTTTTGCGGAAAAACCATCCTTGAAAAGGCTGCAAATTCGTTATCAGACGGATTGCATGGGTCAACCTTTTTTCTGATGAATATCACAAGCAAAATAAGAAGTGCAAGCGACCCCAGGCTGATTAACAAGCCCGGCACAAAGCCGATGGTGTGAAACTCTATTTCTATATTATGCCTTCCGGCGTCTACCCTGAATGCCAGCATGGCATCGCAGGCGGCAAAGCTCTTAACTTCATTTCCGTTTACCCGCACCTTCCAGCCCTCGTCATAAGGTATCGAGGTAAAGACAACCCCATTTTTGGGTGCGGTAATAAATCCTTTTACTTGTGTGTCGGTAAAATCGGTTACGGTCATGGCATTTGCCGACATGAAATCGTATGCGCTCTCAAACGCCTGCTGATCCAGGGTTCCCACATATATATTTCCGGAGCATGAACTCTTTGAGGTAACCGTTACCCTTAGCTCATCCCCCTCATTCAGCAAGCCGGTGTTTACAATAAACGGCTCGTGAGCGGAGACATCCCAGCTGCCGGCGGATGTTGATATCCGGATGCTGTCGGCAGCGCGGCAATCGATAAAGGTATAGGTTTGACCCGGTTTTTCAACACTTGCAACAAAATTTCCGGTGCTGCCGCTCTCCGCGGCGTTTATTGTAAAACTGAATGTGCCTGTGATGCTTGAAACATCTTCGTTCCCGCTCTCAACGGTGACCGGTGCAAGGGTATACAGATCGGCTCTTTTACCTGTCAGGCGGGCATACAGGTCGTTCTGGGATGTAAACGGAGCATATTTTGAGGGGTTCCAATCACTAATTGATGATTCGACAAAGTAACCCAGAGGCAGGGCTTTGGTATTTTCATAAATGGTATAAATTTGGTCCTGATATTTTATCTGTTCAAGATATTTCAGATACGGGTCGTTTGAAAGCTCGGATGAACGGGCGGAATCGAGTATGATATATTTTATCCCGAGCAACGAATCAACCATTGGCACAAAGCTTTTATACAGATGACTGTTTACTCCGTTGCCCGCATACCCGATAAACCCCAGAAATTCGGTCAGGTTCTTGGGACTGCTGGATGCAAACACCGTCATACCGCGATAATCAAACATGGCTGTATCAACGGTGGTGCGCCGGGGAAGAAACTCCATGCGATAGAACGCTCCTTTTACAGCCGAATCACCGATTTGCTCGGTGCGTTCAACCGCTTTGCTCAACGCTTTGGTAATATCATTTGCCACATAATCATCCCGCGCCGTGAAATATTCATTTGACTGCATTGTTTTAAAGGACGAACCGCCGTTAAAAACCATCTCGACCGTAACAATCAACAAAAGCAAATTGTAAGCGGGGCGGGGGGTTATGTTCTTGCGTGAAACAAGCCCGAGCACCGTCGCAAAAGCAATTATCAAAAGCAGGCTGATATAAATTGTATTAAAATCATAATCATCCCCGCCAAAATGCTCCCTAAGCATAATCAGCCCGATAATTCCGGCAACCGATCCGCCAATCTGCACAAATCTAATATTTTTGATGTGAAGAAGCGTTTCATATGCAATCAGAATAAGTACAAAGCTGTACAAAAACGAAAAACGATAGGGCAGGTCGTTGGGTGCATGCAGTCCATGCCAAATCAAATCCAGCTGATTGAGCACCAAGCTTAAAGCCAACACACCCAACAGCCCCAGATATGCAATCCTGCGCCGCAGGGAAATGGATTTCATGGTTGCGAAAATCGGCAAAAGCAAAACCGATAACAGACCGCAATATATATTGGGAAGATTACCCGATCGAATGGTGGGAGATGTCTCAAACAGATGGCGGCCGAAAAGCTCAAGCATGTTGAAGTTGTTTGTCATATCCGGGAGGGTTCCGCCCGATGCCGAGGTTTGCGCCAGCGAAAAGTATACCGGCAAAAGCAGGAACATGGCAAGTCCGCCACCCAGCCCCGAGCCTATAATAAACCTGCCAAAGCGGACACCGAGCGAAGAGGAGGCATTTCTTTGCCTGATGGTCGAGCAGATAAAATACAGCACCATAAAAACACAGACCATAAACCAGATGTAATAATTCGAGTAGAGGGCATAGGCAAGAGAGAGAACATAAATAAGATATCTGCCTGTACGCATGAGCCTTTCAAAACCCATAACAATAAGAGGCAATACCATAACACAGTCCAGCCACATGATGTTCCAAGAGTATGCCAACAGGTACATCATCATGGAATACATAATGGATACAATGATTATCGATATGTTGCGACGGCGGTATACATATTGAACACAAAGAGCAAAAAATCCTGCGGTCAGCGCATTCTTTAAAAGAGTGATAACCAGAATGCCCTCGTTGAGCATCTCTTTGGGGAAAAACGCTAGTATAATATTAAAAGGGCTGGCAAGATAATAACCGAAAAGAGGGATGAAGCTTGCACCCAAACCGATATCAAAAGAATAAAAAGGGCTGCCTCCGTTTTTCAGCATATCGCGAAGCTGTGCAAGAAGGGGGGCATATTGATGGTGCATATCAACAATCATGACACTGCGTTCACCAACAGGCCATACGCCCAGATATGCGTATGCCAAGGACATACAGGCAAGGCCGAGCAACGACGATATCAGAGGATAAAACCACCATTTTTTAGGGGTGGGGCGGGTATCGTCCATTTGTGTATTGAGAAGCAGGGTGGCAATACCCGCAAGCAATGCACCCATGCCCAGAGGAAAAACCACCTTTTGAATTTCTAACATTAGCTGCTTGTCCTGACGGAAGCCAAGATATAAAAGGCAGGTAAGAGATAAAAACACGACGACGAGAATAATTAATTTGAGAACCTGCGTCGATGTTATGGTGCTTTTGCTCATTAACTTCATTCCTTCTCCATATGATTTTATACCCGGAAATGAAAAAATATGGCTGACACAAAAAACTTATGTTGTACTAAATTAGATTTTAGTATAACATAAGTTTTATAATCGGGCAATATTTTATGAAATAAATCAGCGTTGCTTTCCCATGAAGAATAATGCCAGGGTGCCCGGGCCTGAATGTGAGCCGATTACCGCCCCTACATTCGAGATCATAAATTTGCTTGTTCCCACGGCACTTCGAATCTTTTCCTCCAGCAGCTTTGCATCGTCAAGACAATCGCCGTGACTTATGAAAACAGCCTGCTCTGCTATATCGTCGTTTGCCGTTTCTTTCAGCTTGCTCACAAGCGCGTCTATCGAGGCAACCCGTCCCCGCGATTTTGAGACAAGAATAAGGTGCCCTTCATTGTCTACATGTAAAACCGGCTTTATACCAAGCAATGAGCCGAATATCGCCGAAGCCTTTGATACCCGCCCGCCGCGATGCAGGTGCATTAAATCGTTCACGGTAAACCAATGGCACAAATGCAGCTTGTTTTCTTCCAGCCAGGCGGCGTTCTCTTGAATGGACATTCCGTTTTTACGGTTTTCCATGGCATAATGAACCAGCAGCCCTTCCCCCATCGAGGCGGCAAGGGTATCTATTACAATCAAGGTGCGGTCGGGGTATTTCTCGGATAATTCCTGAGCTCCACGAAAGCATGATTCATAAGTTCCGCTCAGACCGCTTGAAAATGCAATATGAAGAACATCCTCGCCTGCAGCCAGAAAAGGCTCGATAAATTCAACAAACTCGAAGGTGTTGACCTGCATGGTTGTGGCCGTCTTCCCCGATCTGAGAAGATCATAAAACTCTTTTGATGACAGTTTTAAATCCTTGCTCTCATTGTATTCCTGTTCGTCAATCAAAAACGATAAACCGACAACTGCAATGTCATTCTCCTCATAAAACTGACGGGGAAAATCGCTGGTGGAATCGGTGGTGATACGGTAGCTCATAATATTCTTCCTTTCAAGCGGGGATTGTGTAAAACGCAGCATCAATATGAACCGAGTTATTATATCTGGTTTTGAACACCATGTTACAGTATATTAAACCATGTGTCAAGAAAACAATTGATATGTGCGCGAAATATAAAAAAGGGGCTGACGCATGTTTCTCATTGCGCGTCAGCCCATAATTAGTTATTCTATATCGTTGACTTTAGAGCAGGTAATCCGCTTACCCTTTGTGCACGTCTTTTGCTTTTGAAAGGTCAACACTTCCTGCAGTGAGGATGTCGGTTGTTTAAGAAATAATCGAGAAGCACTGTCTGCAAGCGCCATCATAATGAGAAAAATCCCGACGAGCTTGGGGGTCATAAACGGGAAATCGAACAGGCTGTCGGTAAAGAAACCCGCCAAAAAGGCAACCAACATAACACCGATCATGCGCGCTTCGCCGTCTTGAGCAAGCATAGAAAACCCCGGCCGGACTATCTTCCAGCTTAAAATTGCAAAAATTACAAGGGCTATTATACCGCCTTCTACAATAAGCTGGATAATAAGACTGTGCATATGCGGGGCATCAATCCCCTGTTGCAGCAGAAGATTCCACGAATTGTTTATTCCCGCGCCAACCCCGAAAAGCGGATTTTCTTTGATGAATGAAGCCCCGGCGGCCCATATTTCCATCCGTTGACTGACCGAATTATCCACATCATTTATTGTGAGGAGGCGGGCAATTACAGGCTGAGGAACAAGCAAAAAGGCTGAAATCAGGGTCAACAACAGATAAACAATCTTTCTGAAATTTGCTAGCGTGAAAACAAGTGCAATAACGATAAGCCCCAAATAGCTGCCGCGGGAAAATGAAAACGCGATCCCGCCTGCCACCATCATAAGGCAAAAACGACTTAACAGATGGGTTTTCTCGCGCCTTCCGTAAAACGAATAGTAAGTAACAATCGGGAGCATAACAACCATGGCTTCTCCGAAAATATTGCAGTTGTTGAAGGTGGAGGAAATGCGGACCCCGCTGGAGCCGTTTTTTATGGTGATAGGAAACAGCGGAAGTATGGTATCATCAATAAAGCTCCAGAATTTGTCGGAAATCTGAAACCCGAGAGAAACGCGCATCATATATTGAAAGCAACCGATAAACCCAATCAAGCCTGCTATCAAGGTTATCGCGAATAACGCCGTGTCAAAACGATGGCGGCTTTTTAATACGGTTGTCAATGAAAGATATACCATAAACATGGCAGCCCACATGGCGGCTGTGGCAAGTGTTGAAATCGGTTCGGGTGAGTAGAGGATCCCAAAAGTCAGGTATGCAATATATATCAGCAGGATTTTCCCGACCGCCCCAACCCGAAAGCCCTGCCCCGATGATTGGCTGTCAAAATATGCAGCAACAAGAGACAGGGCGGCAAGAATAGGGGCAAAATATTCAGGAAGCAGAGGGATGAGGGTAGCAAAAAGAACCGCCATTACCCACGGCTGTTTCAATTTGTCTCTAAATTTCAGGGTGCTTCCTTTCATCCTGCCCGGCGGCCTCCATTCAAATGCAATATATCCAAAAGTGAGAAAAACTACATAACACTATATCCGAACTATATCATAATTAAAACAGTCTATGCAATTATTGTTACAAAGCTGTTATCATTTTATTACAAGTAAAAAGGGCTGACGCACATTTTTTATTGTGCGTCAGTCCCCCGTTTTTTAAATTACAGGCCGAGATATTCTCTCAGCTCATTTGTTTTATCGGTTTTTTCCCATGCAACACCCAAATCCTCTCGCCCGATATGACCGTAGGATGCGAGTTTGCGGTATATCGGCTTTGCAAGATTGAGATGCTCGATAATTGCGGCGGGGCGAAAATCAAACACAGCCGAAACGGCTGCCGCCAACTGCTCGTCAGGCAAAACTCCTGTGCCGTCGGTATCAATAAGAATGGAAACCGGACACGCGACCCCGATTGCATAAGCCAGCTGAAGCTCGCACCGCTTTGCAAGTCCGGCGGCGACAACATTTTTTGCGGTGTATCGCGCCATATAGCTGGCGGAGCGGTCAACCTTTGTGGGGTCTTTTCCCGAAAATGAGCCCCCGCCGTGTCGGGCATATCCGCCATAGGTGTCAACAATCAGCTTGCGGCCGGTAAGACCGCTGTCACCCTGAGGTCCGCCTACCACAAAACGTCCGGTCGGATTTACAAATATCTTGGTATTATCATCAACCAGAGTTTCAGGGATAATCGGCAGGATTACATGTTTTACTATATCATCTCGAATTAATTCGAGAGTTGCCTCCTCGCTGTGTTGGGCGGAGACTACAACCGTATCGACTCGGACAGGGGTGCCATCGTCATATTCGACCGTAACCTGTGTTTTTCCATCGGGGCGAAGATAGGGCAGCTGACCGTTTTTCCGCAGCTCAGACAACCGTTTAGCCATTTTATGAGCAAGCGAAATGGGCAGCGGCATAAGCTCAGGGGTTTCATCACATGCATATCCGAACATGATACCCTGATCACCCGCGCCTGTCCGATCATAATCGGTCCCTGCTTTTCCGCGGGTTTCAAGCGCTTGGTTTACACCCATGGCAATGTCGGGGGATTGCTCGTCTATGGCTGTCAGAACAGCGCAGGTGTTGCCGTCGAACTTTTGAGCCGCGTTATCATACCCGATTTCACGAATGACCTGACGCGCGATTCTCGGGATATCGACATAACAGCTTGTTGAAATCTCGCCCATCACCAGCACAAGACCGGTGGTTGCAATGCATTCGCAGGCAACATGCGCCTTTGTGTCTTGCTCTAATATCGCATCCAGAACAGCATCGGCTATCTGGTCACATACCTTGTCGGGGTGCCCCTCGGTTACAGATTCTGATGTAAAAAACCGCTTCGACATTTTGTTCGCTCCTTAATCTTTATTAACCTAGTATCACCCATACAGGTATGGATTGTCAAGCCGTTATTTTATGTTGCAGGCCGAAAATATTTGGGGATTTTTCTTTATAATCGGATTTAATATCGCCATCAAAACAAAGGTTATGGCGCAGTTTATTCCGGCTTTCAAAAGGTTGAATGGAATTATTACCGGAATAAGCATTGCTATGACATCCTTGATTGCTTGTCCCAAAAATATCGGAGTAAGAATTAAATTCATAGGAATCATAACGGCGGCCATTCCAAGTGTGCCCAGAACCATCCCCAATATCGTTTTCCACCGCTTGTCTGCCTTGCAGTGGAACAATCCGACGATTATAACCAGCGTTCCCGATGCTACAAAATGCATGATTAAGCCCATCCAGCTGTTGCCGCCGAGCAAAAAAGCCTGTATGACCGACACCAAAAGAAGCACGGCAAGGCCGGGAAATATTCCGAACATCATGGTTGCAATCAGAACAGGGATATCAGCCATGTCATATTCCATATACGGAGCGGCTGCCAAAAGTGGGGTTCGATACATCATTACCAACACCACAGCGATGGCGGAAAGCATGGCCATCATACAAAGACGAACGATTTTAGATGACTTCACAAAACATAACTCCTTTTTGTTTGCTGCTCCGGACACACGCAAAAACCCCGCAAAAATAGCGGGGCATAATAAAACAAACGTGAGTCTTCTTTCATCCGGACTGTACCGTCGGCTTTGGGATCCAACCAAAATCGGCTTACGCTCACGGGCTCATCGGCTTTTTGCCGCATTACCGCCGGTGGGGAATCACACCCCGCCCCGAAGACAGCTTATTAAAT
>JAQUHC010000090.1 GCA_028683785.1 Oscillospiraceae bacterium | reverse complement strand
TCTGTTATCAAAAACCGGAGACATTGTTTTGCTGGATGTACCGCTTGATGTCATATTGAGGCGTATAAAGGGGGATACAACCCGCCCTCTGCTTGCCCGCTCTGACCGCGATGAAGCGGCACAGGCGCTGTATGATGCAAGAATACCCCTATACCGCAGAGCGGCAGGTTACATCGTAAACGGAGAGGGAAGTGCACAAGAGGTTGCACAATCAATAATTGAAATATTGAAAACCGAATAGGCATTAAAATATTATATCACCACCAAGGGCAGAAAGCTCTTGGTGGTGATACCGTTTATTCCGGATAAATTCCGCCTTCAACCCCGGTTATCATGTCAACGCGGCGTTGATGACGGCCACCCTCAAACGGGGTCTCCAGCCAGATTTTTGTAATCATGCGGGCGGTACCCGAACCTATGACACGAGCCCCAAATGCCAACATATTGCTGTCATTGTGCATACGCGAAAGCTGTGCCGAATAGGGTTCGCTGCATACCACGCAACGAATTCCCGGAACCTTATTTGCCACCAAGGACATACCGATACCGGTGCCGCAGATTACAATTCCGCGGTCACATTCACCCGATGCCACCGCTCGAGCAGCTCTGGCTCCATAAATTGGATAGTCGCAGCTGGATTGTTCATAGGTACCGAAATCCTTATATTCAAGCCCCATTTCGTTCAGCATTTCGATAATATCCTTTTTCATATCTAGTGCAGCATGGTCACAGGCAAGTGCAATCATAATAACGCCTCCAAAATATAAGAAGATTAAAGTGTGGTGCCGGCGGATTCAGCGTCTACAAACAGGTAAAAAACACTATGCTCTTTCAGAAGAGTTGCCGGTACAAGATTGGTGGTCTGTTCGCTTTCCATCATCATTTTGATAGCGTTCGCTTTTACGGCGTAAGGAACAGAAGAGATAATGGTTTTGCTCTGCATAATGCGATAGGCAGTCATAGAAATGGCCTGCACCGGGACATCCTCAATGCCGGCAAACCATCCTTCGCAAACTTGCTGCATGCGGCATTTGGTATCGAGATTCACAATGATGTAGGATTCCGTTGTATCGAAACTGTGAAGCGCCGGTGGAGAGGATGAGACGAGCAGCTCCGTTAGTTTGAATGGCCATATTTAATTTCTCTGCCGTAAGTTTTGCAGCGGCAATTCCAAGTTCTTTAGAAGTTGTCGATTTAATTATCTGCATATGTAATCACCTTTCTTCCCGCCATGATAACTAGTATACAGAAATAAAGAGTTCGGCACACTCAAAATGGAGATGTCAGTACCATATAGTCTTTGCACCAAAGTTTCGGAGGAAAGAAATATATGGACAATTGAAAACGGACATTGGTCAAATTCTAAGAAAGCTGTGTGAAGAAAAGAAAGTGGAGATTGTGGAAGCAAATGCGTGTCCAGACCACATACACATGCTCGTGTGTATTCCACCGCACCTAAGTGTAGCACAGTTCATGGGCTTTCTCAAGGGGAAAAGCACGCTGTATAAAAAATGTGCGTGCGATAATAAAAATGCTCTTGCAAATTGGGAAGTATTACGCTATGATACCTCCATACCACATGACTATTATCCACGGTGCTTCTATCTGTTATCGCCACAGATAATGAAAGGAAAACAGGAGCTTTTTTATTCAGGATAATACGGATACATTGGATAATCAAAGTATCAGGAGCAATAGTCGCTAAACAAAATATGTTAAGTAAAGCTCCTGAAATAGATTGGGAATAAGAATGAATATTCAAAATAAACTATATAAAGTAACACTTGCGGCGATGTTCGCTGCTCTTATTTTTGTTGCCACAGCGTTTTTGATGATCCCCTTGCCGGGAAAAGGATATGCAAATTTCGGCGATTGCTTTGTTATATTATCCGCATTAATGCTGGGGCCGGTTTGCGGGGCAGCAGCGGCAGGTATCGGCTCGGCTATTTCGGATTTATCCCTTGGATACGGATTATACGCACCGGCTACATTTATTATCAAAGCCGCGATGGGCGTTGTTGTTGCATTAATATATAAATATATAACTAAGACCGGATTCCGTTACAATATTGTCGCTGTAGCCATCTCCGCTTTTTTTGCAGAAGTTATAATGGTGCTTGGATATTTTGTATTCGAGATTTTTATTTTCGGGGTTGCCGTTGCGGTGGTGGACACTCTGGGCAACACCGTTCAGGGGTTGGTTGGTCTTGCTTCGGGTACCGTAATGTTCAGCGCATTGAATAAAAGTGGATTGATATCAAAAATCAGTAGTACTGATCTCCGCTAGGTGATACTTACTTCTTGGAGAACGCGTTCTGAACGATAATTTTATCGTCGCTTTTATTTGAGATTAGTATTAGTATAATAAGCACGGTCAAAGACTGAATTTCAGGTTTTTACCGTGCTTGTTTTTTTAAATGTGATATAGTGACATTTGTCACATCATTTTATGATATGATTCACTATACAGTGCTCATATGATGGGTTATACTAAATACCGATAAAACTTTCGCGGAAGGATGGTCACATGTATGATTATTCGCGTACAAAACTTGGTTAAACGCTATGGAGATTTGCTGGCGCTTGATCATTTCGGATTGGAAATCAATGAAGGGGAGATATTCGGGCTTTTGGGTCCCAACGGGTCCGGAAAAACAACCGCCATCAACTGTATGCTGTCCCTGCTTAAATATGATAAAGGTACAATCGAGATTTTCGGTAAACCAATGACCCCAGATGCTTATGACACCAAAAGAAATATAGGAGTCGTAATGCAGAATGTTGCGGTATTCAACGAGCTTACCGTTTTGGAAAACATCCGGTATTTTTGCGGGTTATATGTTTCTGATAAGACGGAAAGAAGCGAGCTGGTTGAACAGGCAATCGAATTTGTCGGGTTGCAGGATTTCCGAAAGTTCCTGCCCAAGAAGCTTTCGGGCGGACTTTTAAGAAGGTTGAATATTGCTTGCGGGATCGCTCACAAACCCAAGCTCATTTTTCTTGATGAGCCCACGGTTGCGGTCGACCCCCAAAGCCGGAACAACATACTTGAGGGCATTCAGCGTCTTAACCGCGAGGGTGCGACCATAGTATATACCTCCCACTACATGGAGGAAGTGGAGCAGATATGCAGCCGTATTTCGATTATTGATAAAGGCAAAACGCTTGCAACCGGCACCAAGGATGAGCTTAAATCCATGATAAAAACCGGAGAAACCATGAGCGTTGAGATTTTTGCATTGACCGATGAAGACATCGAAGCTGTTCAAGGACTGCCGTATGTAACCAAGGTGACATATGACAATAACAGGCTTAGTGTTCATTGCTCCGGCGGCAAGCATAATCTCATCCGTCTGCTTGACAAATTAAAGGAGCGGGATATCTCTTTCGGTCGGGTGTTCTCCGAACCCCCAACCCTTAATGATGTATTCCTTGAAATAACCGGTAAAGAGCTTAGAGATTAGGGGGGAAAACGCCTTGTTTTTATTTCATTACACAAACAGGCTGAAATGCCTGTTAAGGGATAAGGAAACGGTGTTTTGGACCCTGCTGTTTCCAATTCTTTTGGCATCTCTTTTTAATATAGCCTTCGGGAGTATAACCAGTGCCACCGAAACATTCTCTCCGGTTTCCACTGCGGTTATAGACAACCGGGCATACCAAAATAATATACCCTTTAAAGAGGCATTAAAATCGGTCTCTTCAGGGGATCAGCCTTTGCTCAAGGTATCTGTTTTAAGCCGGGAAGAAGCAGAACAAAAGCTGAAAAAAGGTGAGATCTCAGGGGTGATAACCGTATCGGACAGTATAAGTCTACGTGTTCTAAACACAGGAATAAACCAAAGTTTGCTTAAATCCTTCTTGGATGAATACCTGCAAACCGAAAAAACGGTTAACGCCATAATTAAAAGCAATCCTTCTGCCATAAAAGACGGCCTTTTAAGCTCTCTTGCAGACCGTCGCAGCTATACAGATGAAATATCTTTCAGCGGAGCCGAGCCCGATACCATGCTCGCCTATTTTTACGCCCTGCTTGCAATGACCTGCCTTTACGGGTCATTCTGGGGGTTGCGCAATGTTACCGATATTCAAGCCGATTTATCACCGCTTGGAGCCCGCCGCAGTGTCTCTCCCACCCATAAACTGACTTCTATTGTAAGCGACCAGCTCGCAGCACTGACCTTGCACTTTACTGAGATTCTGATTACCCTTTGTTATCTTGGATTTGTTCTTGGAGTGGATTTCGGAGAACGCGGAGTATTGGTGGTGCTGACCGGGTTTGTCGGATCTGTTACCGGTATTTCCTTTGGTACCTTTATCGGTTCTGTCATCAGAAAAAATGAGAAGATGAAATACGCAATACTCAATGGTGTTTCGCTTGCAATGAGCTTCTTGGCGGGTCTGATGTTTGTGGATATGAAGTATATCATTGCTAAAAATGTTCCGTTGCTGTCGTATATAAACCCGGCGGCATTGGTAGCCGATGCATTCTACAGCCTGAATATATATGAATCGCTTACACGCTTTTATCTGAATATCGGGATATTATGCGTAATATCCGTTCTTTTGTCGGCTGCGAGCTATATGCTGGTTAGGAGGGAAAAATATGCAAGTATTTAAAACCTATTTTAGGATTATCTTTCATACCCTCACATCGTTGATAATATACTTTGTAGTATTTCTCGGTATTTCAATTCTCATCTCGCGGTATAACACCCAACCGACCAATACCGATTTCACCGAAACCAAGATAAGGATTGCCATAATAAACCGTGATGGTGAATCATCCGTTGTAAAAGGTCTTACTGATTTTCTTTCCCAAAAAAACACCATTGTAGATATTGAGGATGATGCCGAAAAGCTGCAGGATGCTCTGTTTTTCAGAAAGGTCGATTATATTGCCATCATTCCCCGGGGCTTTTCAAAAGACTTTAAAGCCGGAGGAAGTAAATCCATTGAAAAAGTTATTGTACCGGGTTCAACCACTTCCGTATATATTGATATGCAGATTGACAGATATCTGCATACATCTGATATTGCCATAAACTACAGCCGATTGGATGAAGGCAATCAATTAACCCTTGTGTCCGAAAGTATGGCTGCAAAAGCAGATGTGGAGATGATTGCCAAGACATCCTCAAACGGATTTATCGGCTATATCTACTACTTTAACTATTTTGCTTATGTGATGCTGTCTATAAGCATCCTCGGAATAAGCACCATAATGATTGTGTTTAATCAACCCGACTTGCGAAAACGCAATCTGTGTTCACCTTTAAAGCTTCGCAGCATGAATTTTCAGCTTGTGCTCGGAAGTGCAACATACTCGGTAGCCTGCTGGCTTATTACCGTCATATTCGGTATTGCTATTTACAGCAAGCAACTGCTCTCTTCCGGACTTCTACCTGTATTAATGCTGAATTCGCTTGTTTTTACAATCGTATGTACCTCTATCGGATTTTTGGTCGGTGTATTGATTAAAAGCCAGAACGCGCAGGCGGTAATCGTAAATGTTCTCTCGCTCGGAATGAGCTTTATATGCGGCGTATTCGTTCCGCAAGCCATTCTGGGTAAAACGGTTCTCCGCTTTGCAAGCTTTCTGCCTGCCTATTGGTATATACGCGCTAATGATGTTATAGGCAGTCAGAGTTTTAAAACTGATTATAACAAGCTGCTCATCCCGATACTCATACAAATTGGGTTTGCAATCATGATTTTCTCGGCCACTCTATTTATCAGCAAGCAAAAAAGGACCGCTAATCATACTAATTTAAAATAAATATATAGAAATATCATAATAAGAAGATATACAACGGACTTGGATATTATCTATGTTTATAAATTAAATTAGTATCAATAGCCAAAATATAAGGGGCTGACGCACAAGAACACATGTGTCAGCCCCTTATTTATTCATAATTTTATACTAATCTCAATTATAAAAGCCGATAAAATGGAGTGATGCGTTCCTAATACTAATTTAAATTAAATTAGTATTGGAAGAACGCGTTCTGAACGATAATTTTATCGTCGCTTTTATTTGAGATTAGTATTATATTCCGAACTCTGAGAGTTGCAAGCCTTTGTTGTGCTCCAATGCCCAGTTGATGTTCCAGTTGCTTGTAAAAAGCAGAAGATAACGGTCGCGAAAGTCCTGTACTATTCGTGTATCAGATGTTATATCAAGTGTTTTCGGGTCGATATTTTCGTTTTGAATCCAGCGTATATGCTGATAAGTCAACCCCTCGAGAACGATATCCACCGAGTATTCATTCTTCAATCTGTATTCAAGGACATCAAATTGAAGTACCCCGACAACACCAACGATAACCTCCTCCATACCGGTATTCGGATCATGGAAAATCTGTATCGCACCCTCCTGTGCTATCTGGGTTGTACCCTTTACAAATTGCTTGCGTTTAAGGGTATCGGTCTGCCTGACCCTAGCAAAATGCTCGGGGGCAAAGGTGGGTATTCCGCGAAATTCAAACTTATTTGAGGGCATGCATACGGTATCGCCTATCGAAAAAATGCCGGGATCAAAAACACCCATTATGTCGCCCGCGTATGCCTCTTCGATTATTTCGCGTTCCTGTGCCATGAGCTGCTGCGGCTGTGAAAGCTTTATCTTCCTGTTCCCCTGAACATGCAGTACCTCCATGCCCTTTTCAAAGCGACCGGAGCATATACGCATATATGCAATGCGGTCACGGTGCGCTTTGTTCATGTTAGCCTGTATCTTGAAAACAAAGGCTGAGAAATCTTGGCTTATCGGGTCAATAATACCGATATCGGCTTCACGGGGAAGGGGAGGAGAGGTCATTTCAAGAAAAGACTTTAAAAAAGGCTCAACCCCGAAATTTGTCAAAGCCGACCCGAAGAAAAC
Source organism: Oscillospiraceae bacterium (assembly GCA_028683785.1). Classification (GTDB taxonomy): domain Bacteria; phylum Bacillota; class Clostridia; order Oscillospirales; family Acutalibacteraceae; genus Avimonas. The sequence continues at coordinate 2,051 of JAQUHC010000090.1, read as the reverse complement.
AGGCGATAAATCACCGCTGCGAACAAGATCCAAATCAAATTCGTTGCTCGCGCCGTTAAGCAGCTCGGCTTCATACAACAGCTTTTTGAGTTGGTGATCGGAAATCATATCGGTAATGCAGGCATCATCCGGTTTTCCGCAGATGGGCACGACCTCATGCTGCCCCTTATTAGATATAAAAGACAGAATTTGTCCGGATTTACGGTCATAAACTCCTTTGAAATCCCGCCCTGAGCCGATAGGCCAGTTCATCGGGACGGTGTTGATACCCAGTTCCTTTTCAATTTCATCCAACAAATCGAACGGATCCCGTCCTTCGCGGTCCATTTTATTGATAAAAGTAAAAATCGGGATGTTGCGCATAACACAGACCTTAAATAATTTGCGTGTTTGCAACTCAACCCCCTTGGAAGCATCAATCACCATAACGGCTGAATCGGCTGCCATAAGGGTTCTGTAGGTATCCTCTGAAAAATCCTGATGCCCCGGTGTGTCCAATATATTTATACAATATCCGTTATAATTGAACTGCAATACCGAGGAGGTGACCGAAATCCCTCTTTTCTTTTCTATCTCCATCCAGTCGGATACCGCATGCCGAGCCGCCTTTTTACCCTTTACCGAGCCTGCTAGAGTGATTGCCCCGCCGTATAACAGCAGCTTTTCGGTCAGGGTGGTTTTGCCCGCGTCAGGGTGTGATATTATGGCAAAGGTGCGCCGCTTTTCAATTTCATGCCGGTAATTAGGCAAAATAACTCCTCCAGAATGATATTAATAATTATAATATCTCCTAAATTCTATGCTCCGGGCGCGAATATTTTGGTCGCGTCCAGCCAGAAGCCGTCCGGCCTTGCAATAAGCCTGGCATTCTGATATGCCATGTCAAGCGTCAATATTGTGGTGCCTATATATTGCCCGTGTACCAACTCCATACTCAGGGCGACGGTGGGGGGCAGAACATCACGAACCTGTCCTTTTCTTACCTCCTGAACACCTTCGAGATAGATAGGCATCAGAAATTGCAGCTTGCCTGTCGCCGGCCAGAACTGAGGAGCGACAAACTTATAGTTGCGTTTTGACAGTTCCAACGAAGATTTAAGCGCACCTTCAAACATCTGACGGCAGCGGGCTATATCCTGCGGATTGTCAAAATTAAACCTTCTGGCCGGATCGCGGTTTTGATTGATGCGGTCCAAATTATCGCGGAAAATATGTTCATCCGCAATATTAATGCCGTCCGGCTTCTGGGCAATTTCCCAGTTGAACAGCAAGTCACCCGGATTTTCATAAAAGGTTGCAACCGGCAGGGGGGCGTTACGTGAATAGTTTCTGAAAACCCGATTGCTGGATTTATAGATTTCGGGCATGCGGTATTCTTGCTTGAACAAGATATCTCTTGATGAATTCGGCACGATATCGCATACCAGAAACAGCTCATTAAATGACGAATCTATAAGTCCGGTGTTAAACATCATTTTTTTCTCGCCATCATTGATGTAAACCTTTCCTTGATGGACAAGTTGAAAATAGGTGTTTTCAAGATAATTTTTCAATATAGGGTGGCTTATGGTGGACTGGTAATTGGTGAAGGTCCAGTTTTCATACAGAGCTTCTTCGGCAAGGCGACCAAGCAGGTCATTCATACCTTCAACAGAGTCAAATATAATATCACCAATATGCCAGCGATTGAGGCGGGAACTAATCTCATCCCGCATCATTGTTTCACGCTTGATAAACAGCCCGTAATATTCTTTTTGGTTTTCTTCGTGCCGGGTGTTTTTCAAGGTATAGGCAAATATCCGTTCCCGCCCTTTTTGAAAGCGGAAACCGGTATCAAACAAATACATGGCATTCTCGCCTCGATTGCGGGAGTTGTATTTATAAGTGAGATACCGTTTTTTTGAAAAGGTGCGATCGACTAATTGATCGATTCTTTGCTTGGCGTCTCTTATTGTCATTTCCCCCGCCATCTGTACAAACTGAAAGATAGAACGCTCATATTCCTCATTGGAATGAAACGAAATATAATCATGAATACTCAATATTTCACC
>JAQUHC010000089.1 GCA_028683785.1 Oscillospiraceae bacterium | reverse complement strand
ATAAATTCTCGAATAGAACGGGTGATTTACGGAGCCTCGGATGCCAAGGCGGGCTCCTGCGGCTCGGTTACAGATTTGTTTTCCCTACCGTATAACCACCGCCCCGTAACACAAGGCGGCGTTCTGGCAGACGAGTGCGGCTCTATATTAACCGATTTTTTTAAAGAGCTTCGCAAACGCGAATGATGCAAATTGACTATAATAAAGGCTGACGCACAATGAAAGCCGTGCGCCAGCCCATTTTTTAAAGGTTTTTATCAACACAAAATATATCCGAGATCCTCAACCGTTTGAGCAATATATTCGGCTCCGGCGTTTTCCAGATCCTCTTTGGCACCGTATCCGTATAAAACCCCGATCGAGTGTATGCCTGTCTTTTTTGCACCTATAACATCATGCTCCCTGTCGCCTATCATTACGCAGTCGGAAAGGTCGGATATATCGCAGCTTTTCAGGGCGTATGAGATTACCTCGTCCTTTTTAACCCTTGTTCCGTCAAGGTTGCTGCCGGCAACAAAATCAAAATATTTTCCCAAATCAAAGTGCAGTAGAATCCTTTTGGCAAAAACCTCGGGCTTTGAGGTTGCCAGAATAAGCGTTTTGCCCTTCTCTTTTAATACTTTCAGTAGATTATCAACACCGTTATACACAATGTTTTCATAGATGCCCTTATCTTTATAGTATTCGCGATAATAATCGATCGCTTTTGTCGCCTCATCCATTGAAAATCCAAAGTATTTCATATAAGAATCGGTAAGGGGAGGCCCGATAAAGCCATACAGCTCTTTCCTGTCCTCAACCTCGATATTAAATTTTTTTAACGAATGGATTATTGAATTTGTTATCCCCAGAGCGGGGTCGGTGAGTGTTCCGTCAAGATCGAATAAAATATAATTAAAGCTTCTCATAATTGACCCCTCCAATACTACTCTCAAATGAAAGCGGCGATAAAATTATCGCTCATAACGCATTCTTTTTATACTAATTTAATTTAAATTAGTATTATACTAAATCCATTCTAAAACATTCCAGAATAGAGCGATGCGTTCTTGCGGGCAAGAACGCGCCATGAGCGATAATTATGGAATAGTTATAGTTGGATTTAGTATTAGGAATACATCGCTCTATTTTATCGGCTTTTATAATTGAGATTAGTACAATACTAATGATTATTATAACATTCTTGTTTCGTTGATTACCAGTTCAAATTTCATCCCAAAAAACTCTGCGGCGTCGCGGCACAAGGTTATGCGGGTAAGAAATATTTCAAAATAATCCATCACGGCACAGATGGATGTATCAATTTTCAGTTGTAATGAAATAATTCCCTTTTCCTTAAAAACGGTCAGGGATGAATCAACCGCCGCATAATTTACCCGGTCATGTATATCAAAATACGGCTCCTTGGCGCGCACACGGCTGCGGCGGACATCGCTTTTATCGGCAAGAATCAGTGCGGCGCAAAGCGGAGTAACCGGGGCTGCCGTTCCCTCGTCGTGGTTGCCTATTGCCGTCATTATTGAGATCGCCTCTCGGGTCTCCATCCCCATCGAGCGCAACAAATCAAAGGCCAGCAATCCTCCTGTCATGGCATGAAAGCTGCGGTTGACCGCGTTTCCGATATCATGCATATACCCTGCGATTTTGGCAAGCTCACAGGTGCGCGGCTCATAATCCAAAGTTTCAAGCAGCCGTGCGGCATTAACAGCCGACAGCTCGGCATGTGCAAAGCCGTGGTCGGTTATCCCCATTGCCCCCAACGCTTCGCTGCTTGCCTCGATTAAAGCGCGGATATCGGCATTATTCCTGACATCCCCATAAGTTATCATTTAACCAAACCTTTCGGTATCATTTTTCGACAAAGTCAAAACAACTGCCCAAGATATTGTATCTGCTTTTTGATACCGATGCAACCGCTCATAGCAAAATAATCATCGAATGCGAATATTTTTCGGCAACAGCATATATATACATACACTGCATAAAGATTGACAAATATGTGTCAATCGGATTATAATATTCCTATACTAATCATTACGGGAGAGAAAATAATGGGATACACTTTGGCGCAAAAGCTTATCAGCTCACATTTACTCACGGGTGAAATGAAGCCGGGCAGCGAAATCGGGCTCAGGATTGACCAGACCTTGACCCAGGATGCCACCGGAACCATGGCTTATCTTGAGTTTGAGGCAATGGGGGTACCCAGGGTAAAAACCGAGCTGTCGGTCGCATATATTGACCATAATACACTCCAGACAGGCTTTGAAAATGCCGATGACCACCTATATATTCAGTCTGTGTGCAAAAAGCACGGACTTTACTTTTCCCGTCCCGGCAACGGTATCTGCCATCAGGTTCATCTGGAACGCTTCGGCATTCCGGGCAAAACCCTTATCGGCTCGGACAGCCACACCCCCACCGGCGGCGGAATAGGTATGCTTGCCTTTGGCGCGGGCGGTTTAGATGTCGCGGTTGCAATGGGGGGAGGTCCATATTATATCACCATGCCCCGAATTGTATTTATCAATCTTAAGGGTCGCTTGCAACCATGGGTGGCCGCCAAGGATATTATTCTTGAGGTCCTGCGCATTATGTCGGTCAAGGGCGGCGTGGGCAAAATCATCGAATACGGCGGTGAGGGGGTAAAAACCCTGAGCGTGCCCGAGCGGGCTACGATAACGAACATGGGCGCCGAACTGGGTGCTTCCACCTCGATATTTCCGTCTGATGATATAACTCGGGAATTTATGCGGGCACAGGGCAGGGAGTCCGATTGGGTTGAACTTCAGCCGGATGCCGATGCGGTATATGACCAAATTATTGATATCGACCTGTCCCTACTCCGCCCTCTTGCAGCATGTCCCCATTCCCCCGATAACATCAAGCCGATTGAGGAGCTTGAAGGAATTCCGGTAAATCAGATCAGCATCGGATCCTGCACCAATTCATCCCTTCTGGATATGCTAAAAGTGGCGCAAATCCTGAAAGGTAAAACCGTTCATCCTGATGTCAGCCTGTCGATTGCTCCCGGCTCAAAGCAGGTATTCAACATGCTTGCCATGAACGGAGCGCTTGCCGAGCTTATTGCCGCCGGAGCAAGAATTCTCGAATCCGCCTGCGGACCGTGTATCGGAATGGGGCAGTCTCCCAATTCAAAAGGGGTGTCCCTGCGCACATTCAACCGCAATTTCGAGGGGCGTTCGGGCACGGCGGATGCACAAATATACCTTGTCAGTCCCGAAACAGCCGCGGCTTCGGCTCTTTACGGCGTGTTTACCGACCCGCGCAAGCTCGGGGAGCCATTAAAGATCGACCTGCCCGACAAATTTTTAATCAACGATAATATGATAATTCCTCCCGCTCCCGAATCCGAGGCAGATATGGTGGAGATCATCCGCGGCCCCAATATAAAGCCCTTCCCCCAAACCACCCCCCTGCCGGAGGAAATACAGGCAAAGGTACTGCTTAAGGTGGGGGATAATATCACAACCGACCATATAATGCCGGCCGGCGCGAAAATTCTGCCGCTGCGCTCCAACATTCCCGCCATTTCCATGCACTGCTTTGTGCGCTGCGACGAGGAATTCCCCGCCCGCTGCACGACGGAGGAAAAGGGTATTATAATCGGCGGCTCCAATTACGGTCAGGGCAGCTCCCGGGAGCATGCGGCATTAGCGCCCCTTTATCTCGGAATAAAGGCGGTCATAGCGAAATCCTTTGCCCGCATTCATGTTGCAAACCTTATAAACGCGGGGATTTTGCCCCTCACATTTGAAAACGAGTCCGATTATGACCGTGTATCCATGTGGGATGAGCTGGCTCTCCCCGATGTTCGGGAGAGGCTTAAAAAAGGTCAGGCGCTTATATTAAAAAACCAAACAACCGGCGAAACCCTGCCCCTCTCATCCGGTTTTTCAAAACGCCAGACAGATATTCTGCTTGCGGGCGGTCTGCTTAATTATACAAAAGAGCAAAACTGAAAGTGGATTTATCCGCGCTTTTATAATATTCGAAAGCTTCACAAAGGCATGTTATACAAGGCTTTCAGACATAAGGAAGGGTTGTAATGGCTAAAGATGAACACATTTCCATGTCGGTTGTCCGCCGTCTTCCGCGATATTACCGGTTTCTTTATGACCTCAAAGAAAACGGTATAGTTCGCATCTCCTCCCGTGAGCTATCCCAGCGCATGGGTCTGACCGCATCACAAATAAGGCAGGATTTAAACTGCTTCGGCGGATTTGGGCAGCAGGGCTACGGCTACATTGTGGAGCAGCTTTATACCGAGATAGGGCATATTTTAGGGGTGGATGTGCTTACCCCGACAATTCTCTTGGGGGCGGGCAATATGGGACACGCCGTTGCCAATCACATGGATTTTGAGCAGCGCGGTATAAGGTTGATAAGCATTTTTGATAACAATCCCGCTCTCATTGGGCAAAAAATTCAGGATGTTGAGATTAATCCCATCGAAAAGCTGGATGAAATCTGCACCGAAAATAAAATTGAAGCCGCCATCCTTTGCATACCAAATGAGGTTGCATCCCAGGTTGTGGAAAGGTTGATTAAGCTGGGTGTTCGGGGTTTTTGGAATTTCAGCCATTACGATATCAGCTATAACCATCCGGGTGTACTGGTCGAAAATGTTCATCTGGGGGACAGCCTTATGACCTTATCATATAAGCTGAATGAAAACCGATAATTTATTGCTGATCTTATAGGATAGCCTTATAGCAATATTCCCTTGCAAATCAGGGTATATTATTATAATATATTCAAATGACAATCAAAAAGGAAGGTGTATCCATGGACTATTCGGGTAAGAAAACGATAGAAGATATCGATGTAAAAGGTAAAAAGGTGCTTGTTCGCTGCGATTTTAATGTGCCGCTGTCCGACGGTGAAATCGTCGATGACAAGCGTATCCGCGAATCAATTCCAACCATCAAATATCTGTCCGATAACGGCGCGGGGGTAATCCTCTGCTCCCATCTTGGGCGTCCCAAGGATGAGGAATCTAAAAAGAAATGCACACTTGCCCCTGTTGCCGTGCGTTTATCCCGACTTATGGGCAAAGAGGTCAAATTCACAACCGATATCATCGGGGATGAAGCCCATGCCATGGCGGCTGACCTAAAGCCCGGCGAAATTATGTTGATTGAAAATGTCCGTTTTTATAAGGAAGAAACCAAAAACGACCCTGCCTTTGCCAAAGCTCTTGCCTCGTTGGCAGATATATTCGTAAACGATGCGTTTGGTACCGCTCACCGTGCCCACGCCTCGACTGCCGGGGTTGCGGATTACCTGCCCGCCGTATGCGGCTATCTTATCAAGAAAGAGATTACCGTCATGGGCGGCGCTCTTGCCAATCCCAAGCGCCCGTTTGTCGCCATACTGGGCGGGGCAAAAGTATCGGATAAAATCGGCGTTATTACAAATTTGATTGATAAGGTTGATACTCTGATTGTCGGGGGTGCAATGGCATATACCTTTAACGCCGCCCGCGGCTGGAGGATCGGGGATTCTAAATTTGAGCCCGACAAGGTTGAGCTTGCAAAAGAAATTTTAGCAAAGGCGCAGGCAAAGGGCCTTAAATTCCTGTTGCCTGTCGATAATGTGGCTGCGGACAAATTCGATGTCAATGCCAATATCAAGGTGTTTGAGCACGGTATCGATGACGGCTGGATGGGGCTTGATATCGGGCCCAAAACTCAGAAGATTTTCGCCGATGCGGTTGCCGACGCGGGCACCGTTATCTGGAACGGACCCATGGGTGTGTCCGAGATGCCGCCGTTTGCGCACGGTACCATTGCGGTTGCCAAGGCGATAGCAGAAAGCAATTCTGTGTCAATTATCGGCGGCGGGGACTCGGCTGCCGCGGTTGAACAGCTTGGATTTGCAGATAAAATGACCCATATCTCCACAGGCGGCGGGGCTTCGCTCGAATTTCTTGAAGGGTTGGAACTGCCCGGCATTGCCTGTCTTGATGATAAATAATAATCGGGGCGACCATCGGTCGCCCTATATTATGTATATTATTGAATATAAGGAATGATATTATGCGCCGTAAATATGTTATCGCGGGAAATTGGAAGATGAACAAAAACCCCACCGAGGCCGCTGCCCTTATCGGGGAACTGAAGCCTCTGGTAAACGATGCCCGCTGTGATGTAATCGTGGGGGTCCCTTTTGTCGATTTACCCGCCGCTCTCGAGGCGGTCAAGGGAAGTAAAATCGGGGTGGCGGCACAAAACTGCCACTGGGAGAAGTCAGGCGCCTTTACAGGCGAAATTTCGGCGGAAATGCTTAAAAGCATGGGCGTGGAATATGTCATCATAGGGCACAGCGAACGCCGCACATATTTCGGAGATACCGATATTACGGTGCAAAAGCGGGTTCGTGCCGCATTGGATGCCGGGCTTACGGTAATCCTGTGTGTGGGCGAATATCTTGAACAGCGCGAGCAGGGGGTTACCGGTGAAATCTGCGCCATGCAAACCAAGATTGCCCTGGGCGGCGTTTCCGGAAACGAGATGTCGCGGATTATCATTGCATACGAGCCGGTCTGGGCAATCGGAACCGGACGCACGGCAACCGCGGAGCAGGCAAACGAGGTCTGCGCCCTGATACGCGATACCGTATCCGGATTGTACGGCAGCCGGACTGCCGACAGCACGATTATACAATACGGCGGCTCGATGAATGCTTCCAATGCCGCAGAATTACTGGCACAGCCCGATGTTGACGGTGGCTTAATCGGGGGAGCATCTCTTAAACCTGCCGATTTTGCCGCCATAGTCTCAAGCGCAGACAATGCATAACCGGCGCGGTGCAGGGCAGCAACCCTGCCCCTGAAAGGACAAAACCGTATGAAAAAACCTGTTACCTTAATTATTATGGACGGCTTCGGGCTTAACCCCGATTCATATTTCAATGCGATAAAATCCGCACGAACGCCCAATCTGGACGGATATTTTAAACATAATCCGTTTACCGAAATAAAGGCTTCCGGTATGGATGTGGGGCTCCCAAAAGGACAAATGGGAAACAGCGAGGTCGGTCATACCAACATCGGCGCCGGGCGGGTGGTATATCAAGAGCTTACCCGTATTTCCAAATCAATTGATGACGGCGATTTTTTTACCAATCCTGTTCTTCTTGATGCCGTTAATAACGCTAAAAAGCCGGGAGCCGCCCTCCATCTGCTCGGGCTTTTATCCGACGGCGGGGTTCACAGCCACAATACCCATTTATACGCTCTGTTAAATATGGCAAATCTCAACGGATTGGATAATGTTTATGTACATGTTATGCTGGACGGCAGGGATGTGCCCCCAACCTCTGGTGTAGGCTTTATTCGTCAGCTTCAGGATAAGCTTAACGAAATCGGGGTTGGCAAAATTGCAACCGTCATGGGGCGTTATTACGGAATGGACAGGGACTCACAATGGGGGCGTGTCTATAAAGCATATGCCGCCATGGTGTACCGAGATGGCTTGCAGGCATCCGATCCTGCCGCCGCTGTTGAACTTTCATATAAAACAACCGATGCGAAGGGGAAATATACCACCGATGAATTTGTGGTTCCCACCGTCATAAAGGATGGTAGGGCAGTAAAACCCGGCGACAGCCTTATATTTTTCAATTTCCGCCCCGACCGCGCGCGTGAAATAACCCGCGCCTTTGTGGATTCAGATTTTAACGGATTTGAGCGCAAGGATGGCCGCCTGCCTCTTCAATTTGTCTGTATGACCGAATACGATGCCACCATGCCGAATGTACAGGTGGCGTTTGAGCCCAAGGAACTTAACATGACAATGGGTGAAACGGTCAGCAAGGCGGGCAAAACCCAGCTTCGTATTGCCGAAACCACAAAATATGCCCATGTAACCTTCTTTTTCAACGGAGGGGAGGAGGTCATGTTCGAGGGGGAGGATCGAGTGCTCATCCCCACCCCGGATGTCGCCACCTTTGATCTCAAGCCTGAAATGAGCGCCTACCCTGTTTGCGACGCGGTGGAGGAGCGCATTTTGTCGGGTAAATATGATATGGTTGTGCTCAACTTTGCCAACTGTGATATGGTAGGACACACCGGAATCTTTGATGCCGCGGTTAAGGCGGTGGAGGTGGTTGACGAGTGTGTCGGGCGGGTTGTTGACGCCACCCTGAAAATGAACGGCACGGCACTTATTACAGCCGACCACGGAAACGCCGATCGAATGTCCGAGCCAAACGGCACACCCTTTACTGCGCATACATTATCTCCGCTTCCTTTCTGTGTTGTCGGAACCCCCTGCAAGCTGCGGGAGGGAGGCCGCCTTGCCGATATTTCCCCCACCATGTTAAAATTAATGGGCATCCCCCAACCACCCGAGATGGATGGAATGAGTTTGATAATATAACGGGCTGACGCACAAATCAGCCTCGAAAACAAGTAGGGGCGGATTCCATATCCGCCCGTTTCTGCGGATTCCATATCCGCCCGTTCAACAATAACGATTGCGTGAAAATGGTTTGGCATGACAACATATCGCGGATATGATAACGTAATGTGCGTATATTTTTTCATTGTTCGGTTAAATGCCGTGACAATCATTCGGGAGGATATGGAATCCTCCCCTACGGCGCAAAATAAAATTTTATACCTATAATCATAATAGAAAAACCTATGTTTTGTGATAGAACCCCTGAATTGTTTAATTTCCCTAAACAACGTAGCGGCGCACCTATGTGTGCGCCGTTCTGCGCAATTCGGAACAATAAAAAATGAATGTGGTTGGGCATTATAATACCAATCTCATACTAATCTCAATTATAAAAGCCGATAAAATGGAGTGATGCGTTCCTAATACTAATTTAAATTAAATTAGTATAGGAAGAACACGTTCTGAACGATAATTTTATCGTCGCTTTTATTTGAGATTAGTATCAAATAACCATTTTTCAATAATTCTATCCGGGTTATTCGGGCGCACACGCAGGT
>JAQUHC010000006.1 GCA_028683785.1 Oscillospiraceae bacterium | reverse complement strand
CCCGGGGCACGCGGGTATTCGGCTCTTCTCCGTTCCGCTACGCTCCACTCCAAAAAGCCGAATACCCGATACCGCTTACCTTACCACATACTTCTTAAAATAAAAATGGACCATATGTTTGACAACCGCAGACAGCACTGTAGGCAGTTCCATTTACTATCAAATTGACATTGCAAAAATGTTCAGGCATAATTGTTATACTAATCTCAAATAAAAGCGGCGATAAAATTATCGTTGATAACGGGGCTGACACACAATGAAAAACGTATGTCAACCCCGTTGTTATCATAATTATTTTGTCTAAGTTTTCTCGTCCGGATAAATACCCTCTTGTTGCCAAATGGAATTCATCAGCTCATACCGTTCCAGCGGCATACCTTTATAGACACAATTTGATGTTGAGAAGATATACCCGTAACCATCCATGCCCTCTCTCAATGAACGACGAATATCCTCCACACACTGCTCGGTAGTTCCCGTCTGCAACAATCCGCAATTGACATTCCCTATCATTGCCACTTTACTTCCATAGTGTTTTTTCATATAACCCAAATCCACCCCGCCCTGCGGGTCAAGGGAATGCAGTGCATCCGGTTTGCATTCAAGGATTTGGTCGACGATGGGCACTATGTTCCCGTCCGAATGTTTGATTGAATAAAAACCCATACTCCGATATTCGCTTATAATCCTTAAAAGATAGGGGCTGATAAACTCTTCAAACATGGACGGGCTGAAAAAGGGATTGGTGTTAAAACAATAATCGGAGCACAAAGCAAATCCATCCAATAAATCGGGCTGTTTTGCCATGTTTTCAGCCCATCTTATACTGTCTTCCACTCGTTTTTGTGCCATCTCTTTTGCTTTGGATTTCTCATCAAACAGCATACAAGAGAATTCCATCATGTTGTCTCCGTCAGGGATGGGGAATGTAGGGTCTCCGTGCATCATTAAAAAGTATTCATTACCCGTTTGTTCCCTAATTTCCCGAAGTAGCCTGACTGTGTTCTCAAAATCACCGGGATTTGCATGTACAAATATCGCGCTGTGATGGTATTTCCTCGCAATTTCAGTATAGCATTCCGCCACATCTTTAATCTGTGCGGTCTTCTCAACATCACTCATCTGGTTCCATTGGTAATACGAGCGGTGCAAAGGATGAACCTTTCCAATTGATTCCATGGTTAAATAAAATACCAACTCAAAATGCGGTACACGACCAACCAACTTCTCACGTTTTAATGCCTTAATAAACCGTTGCTTTTCACTGAGTTTATTCATAATGTTCTTTCCCCTAAAAACAGAATGTGGAACTCATCCATCTGCAGCTTATTGTTTTACAATTTCATAGAAGGTATATGGGTCAACGATTTCTATGCTCTCATCGTATTCTTTTACATAATCATATACTGCTTTGATGAAAGAAGGCGAGCAAAGTATGGTTCTGAATGCCATAGTATCAACCTTTGAACCATTAACCTGAGAGACGATCGTTTTCGCCGTATTTTTTGCGTTTTCGTCAAATGATTCTGAACGATTCTGTATCGAGCGATTTTCATGGGCTATATCCAAAGCACAGCGCACCAACGAAACGCCTTTGTATACAAGCGGTTTTTCTTTATCAATAGTTTGATTTGACATGATTCCTACCGGCGCAAACTTCGAATAGCTATTATATAACTCAAACGGGATTTCATTATCTCCGTTGATTAAAAACCCGATAATTGACAGATCAAACTTACGGAAATAATTAATATTCCATTGCTCCCATGCTTTGAGTCCGTCCCCGTTATCAGAATGAACCCTCTGCCCCTCCATCAGCAATGACGGATTGATATAGCCCGCTCCTGAAGCGCCGGACGTAATAAAATCATTTTCAGTCAAATGAGAATAGATATAGTCAAAAACCATGGGTACCCTGTCAGATAAATTGGGATTGAATGCCCATGCCATCGGAATTGAGCCTCTGGCAGGATCGTTAAAAAATTTTGGGACAAACCGAGCTAACCAAGCAGCAGAATCATAATCGCCGATAAAGAGGTAAACATACTTTTTCCCTTTTTCTTTTTTAATACTGCTTGTGTCGGGTTTATTATTTTTATATTCATTTTTGAGAGGATAATGCATGTATATTGATGCATTGCTCAAATCACTAAACGCGGCTGAATCCGCATCCAGCACAAAGTTGTAAGCCGATGCAATCTCTGTCAACTCCCATTCGGTCTCGACCCCGCCGTGCTTGCCCTTACTATGATAGGTTGTATATTTGCATTGCCATGGTGTGTATCCGCTAATCTGCGCCATTTTGGAGCCTTTATGCCTATCGTACTGTCTTTGAAAAATTTCTTTCAGGGTGTTTAAATCGCTGCCAAGCGGTTGAGTCGGGTCATCACACGGAGTTTCATCCGCCCAAGAATATAAATCAAAGAAGAATGCTTTTCTGGCAATTGAGTAATCACGGTTGGGCAGATTGATATTTTGAAAATTCGGATACTCGGGATTTTGTTGATCGTCCCCCCATGTCGCAGCATCCACAAAATAGGCCATATAATCCACACTGGTTTTATCTAAATATAATTCCATTGCCCATATGTACGCATCGCATTTCCTGCTTCCGCTCGATTTACGGTCAATATCGGGGATAGTACCGCTGCCGGTGAATTTATTATATAGATTTAGTTTAATGGCAATATTCAGCTTTTTTGTGAGAATAGAATATAAGCTGTCCTCCGATGAATTATATCGGACAGGCAAAAGACCGTCAACTCCGGATACCGTTGCCGCAACATTAGAGGTTGCCGGTATCATGTTATCCCATACTACCAGACCTCTGCGCTCTATTTCTGTTTGAAATTCATTCAGGAGCTCTGAAAAGCTGTTGATTTGAATCGGTGGGATTTTATGAAAAACACTGCTGCCGTTTGTAAGATGGTCAAACCAAAAAATATCGGTTTCTTTTTGCCATTCAATAAACAACGTCGGGGCATCGCGGTTTACCAAACCCTGAAGGCTGCATATGAAATTAAAGCGATCATATTTTTCGGCATCGCTCATTTGAGACTCCAGTATTTTCTCCATATAAACATAATATAAACTCTTTGTTTTGCTGAACATATCGCTCTTATTATCAATTAATTGTGCCACTTAAATCACCTTATCTTGAATTATTATAGGTTACCTCTAATAACCCGTTTTGAACGGATTCCGAGCTGAATTTTTGTCGGACAAGGAAAGCCGACGAAGCAAGGCTTTCAGCCTTACAAGGAGGCTTGACGCCGTCCGGCGGAAATTATGCCGGAATACGCCGGAAGGGGTTTTTAGAGGTGACCTATAGTATAACACTCCGACACAAAGTGCAGGAAGGAGAAATTTCCCGTAGAACTCAGCAGACATATACCCTTTACACAGGGTGTTATACCTGTGTGTTCCTTGATTTAGTCATTGCTTTGAGCCCAAAGATAGATACAGACAATGACAATGCTATTGAAATAAGAGCATAACGGATTGAATCTTTCCCGGTCTTGGGTGATTTTGAATCATCGTCTTTAGGAGCCAATGTTTCTGTCAATGAAATATCATCATCGGTCGTGGTAGGTTCGGTTGTTGGTTCTGAAGTAGACTCGGTTGTTGGTTCTGTGGTTGACGCAGTAGTTGGATCGGGTTCTGCTTGCTCCTGTGCAAAGAGCCATGTCAACAGATTATCTTCTGCATATGCAAGCCCCCAGCTTCCGTGATCAACACCCGGGTATTCAGTATACTGAATATTGCCATCATGCTCTTCCAGTGCGTCTACCATTTGGCGTGTTCCCTCTACCGGAACAACATTGTCGTCGCTTCCGTGGAAAGCCCATATGGCTACATCCTTAATAAGCTCGGCTTTTGAGGGATCACCTGCCCCGCAAATGGGTATTGCAGCTGCAAACATATCGGGGTATCGAGTAATTATATCCCATGAGCCGTACCCTCCCATGGAAAGGCCTGTTACATAAAGCCGCTTACTGTCAACACTGTATATGCTCTCAATATGAGATATAAGACTCTTGGTGGCTTTCATATATTTGCTTATTGGAATATTATCTTGAACATAAGAGCCGTAAGCCCATGGAGTATCCACCCACTGGTTGTTGGTAGCACACTGGGGAGCTACTATGATACAGTCAAAGTCGGCAGTATCACTATTGATAATACGGTTAATAATCCCAACATTATTAATCTGAGAAAAGTTATTGGTTCCCCGCTCACCTGCACCGTGTAAAAACAACACTAGCGGGTATTCCTTTTCGGCGCTGTAATCGTCCGGAACGTATAAGCGATAGTGTAACACGGTATTATCTTCATCCGTGTACGAAAGCGCATCCATTACATTCGAAGCCACGGCTGCCGATATCGGCAGACAAACATAGTTGTTTTAATAAATTGATTCGCAATATTACGGGCTGAAAGATTAAAATGGATATGTTGCCAATTACAATTTAATATCTGCCATATTTTTGAATTGCGTACATAACTGTACGCATACTTGTCAATAAGCTGCCGTTATTGATAGAACCGGCTGTGCTCAAATTGAGTCCCCTGCATTCCTTTGCCATTTCGCAATCTCTTTTTACCTCTGCAATAATCGCATCCTCATCATTTCTCATAAAAGTAAAGGGTGATAGCTGACCGTCAATTCTTGTTTTCGGCATATGTTTTCTAATTTCGGTAATGGTGACGGTGGGACCGAAATTGCAGCCAGTGAGGTTTAGCCTTGATAATATCGGAAGCAGATGCCCCATTTCGGAATCAGAATGCTGATAACGATAATCTCCGGGTTGCGGAGCCCAATGTTCAAATATCCTCTTCAAAATCGGATAGCCGAACAATTCGTACATTTCAGGGGTCAACATACAACAGTTGTCATCGTTGAACCAAAAATAGCGGGGTGCTTTCGGATAAGTAAAACCTGCTTCTTCATCAAATATTGTAACCATTTTAAAAAGGGTATCCGAAATTACCTGACTGAAGCGTCTTGCAAGATCTGGTTCATCCATAATAAGAAAAATAAGATTTTCCACACCGTATATCGAGGTTGCCAAAGTAACCGGACCTCTTATGCCTCTTAATACATCTGGCTTTTTACCATATTTCTCAAATATTTTTTTCTTTTCGCTTTCCCAGTTAGGGGGCAATAAGAATTCTCTGAGCTCCAGATTTTCTACCCTGTCCAACAATTTTTCCAGCTTCTTCGGTGTATCGCAGTCGCTTTCAACCCAGTTAGAGCCTCCCCGAAAAACATGTCTGCCTTCAAATATTTCTTCGATACTTTTTCTTCCCGGGAACCTGCTGTCCGGGTCCGAATCCGGAAACTCCTCTCGCAGAAGCCGCTTCCCTACGATTTTTTCAGCTTTATCGTTATATCTTTTGTTTAGCTCTATTCTTCTTTCAAGCGGAGTATGCCCCCACGGTTCACCCGGTTCATTCAATTCAGCAAATACGCATTCATCGCTCATTCTAATCCCCAATGCTGCCTGCGGTGCATCAGGATTAAAGCAGTTATCCTTATGGGCCAGCTCGTCATCTTTCCAGAATTGTTCTAAATCTAAATCAAGCATTTTGCCTTCTCCTTTTAAAATGCCATTCTTCCCCAACCCATTTCGCTTAGCTCTATAGGTGGGAGATTAAGAAGTTCTCTTGCGGTTTTAACATAATAAATATAATTTTTCAAAGGCGTTCCATTCGGTATTCGGTGATCAAGCCCAAATACAACCCCTCCAGTCTGCATATTGGGCTGCATCTTATATTCGAGTTCTTTTCTAATGCTCGCTTTTGATTCTCGTAATATGTGTTTATCAATACCTCCTTTAAAGGCTATCTTCTTACCGTATTTTAGACGAAGTTGAACGATATCCATTCCGGCAGCCGGCTCGCATGGATAAAAAATATTAACTCCGGATTCAATAAAGCTGTCAATTACGGCATTCATATTTCCGTCGCTGTCTTGACTAAATAGTTTTGTACCCCTCTTATTAAGCAAATCCCAGCTTTTTCGGTAATAAGGCTTAATAAATTCCCTAACTATGTTTGGGCCCACCAAAGGTGCATGTTTTCCTGCCATATCCTCATGGACTCCCAATTGGTCTATGGTGATTTTACTGCTTATTCTGTCTAATACTTTAATATTTGTTTCAGAAATTGTGCTTAAAATATCCTCAATCAATTCTGGCTGCTCAAAGAAAGAAATACAAGTAACTTCCTCGCCCATTAGCTCCCGCAGCATGTCAAAG
The DNA here is from genome assembly GCA_028683785.1 of Oscillospiraceae bacterium. Taxonomy (GTDB): domain Bacteria; phylum Bacillota; class Clostridia; order Oscillospirales; family Acutalibacteraceae; genus Avimonas. The sequence continues at coordinate 29,861 of JAQUHC010000006.1, read as the reverse complement.
CCACCTTGTATATTTGCGCAGATTAATACACCTTTTTCCTGTAAATCAGCTGCACGTTCTATTTGCTTAGAATCCACCCTACAGCTGTCATATTCAAACATGTGTTTGATTTTATACCAGCTTTCCATATCCTTAACCGGAAAATTTAGGGGAAGCGGGATTGTAGATGTACCCTTACACATTTTTACGGTTCTTCCCAAATAATCGGTTTTTATTATGTAATCTTGGGTATCTTCAAGTGTTTGTTCCTTAAAGCAGTTAATTGCACCCGTGTTACCAACCGTAAATATATCCATATAGTCGAAGCAAAATTCAGTTAAATTCAATTGGTCAGATGTCGCCCCTTGTTCCTCCCATTCTTTTTCCAAGCCTATTAAAGGGCCGAACAGCTCACAGAAAAATGGACGTTCAACCTGCTGGTACGTCATATAATTAATATAGTCTTTCCGGAAACGCTTCATTTTTACACCACTTTTACACCCATATTATACTAAATCCAACTATAACTATTCCATAATTATCGCTCATGGCGCGTTCTTCCTATACTAATTTAATTTAAATTAGTATTAGGAACGCATCGCTCTATTCTGGAATGTTTTAGAATGGATTTAGTATTAAAAGAAAAATAGATAACCTTACTCCATACTTTAATCTCTTTTTGAGTTAAAGTCATTCACCATTTCATTAACATATTCAATTCTTTCCAATAGACCGTCTGATGGAAATTCATCCGATATTCCCAGCACCAATTGTCCTTCGAAAAGATTTAAAACTTTTTTGGTTTGTTCCCTAAGCATATTTAACGGGTATGTATTGTTGAATAATATGGATGCAATACCATCAATCAAAAACACTTCGTCTCCAAGCGCTTCCTTTACCTCTTCCAAGGTGACATCGCCCTGGGGTACGGGTGTTATGGCTTCAATTCCGTCGAGAAAGCTGGTTTTTGCATATTGGAGAAGATCCTTTACATCACCGTCCCAATGCGAAAATGTGAATTTGCCGGAGGCATGCAATATATCTCCTCTTTTTTCATATTCGGGGAGCACATATTTCTTATAAATCTCGGGCGGTAACAATTTGCAGTGAATATTATCACCGTAGTTTATCCATTCGATCGGGCTGTCTGCAACAACCCTTAACATTTTTTCTTGTCCAATGCTAAGCGCTTTAAAATATCCTTCTACATAATCCTTATCGTCCGACAGAAGATATATCGCGTTTTCGACGCCCGAAAGGTCGATAAACATCTTTTGCATATTTACCCTCGGCAAAAACATGGTGGGCAGCCCCAGATGAGCATATTCAGCATAAATCTTATTATATGTATTCATATTAAATGAATATGTCGCTGCTTCCTCAATATAGCTGTAAACCTTTAAATCATGCCTATTCTCAATCCACCATTTTACAGGCATCTGTCCCGGATTGCTTGTGTTTCCCTTTATGATCTGATTAATTTTTCCTACCGGTGTTTCATAAATGTATTCGCAGGTCAATTCATCAATTTTATTTCTGTATGCCTTAACAGAGCTGTCATACTTAATTTCAAAGCAATGATTAAAATTATATAACCTGTCTGAGCAGCCGATCTTTTCATAAATGCCTTTTTTATCAAATCCTTTGAAGTCCCCGGGCAATTGCTCACCTCGGAATACCCTGTCATCATACCAACATCCGATACGAGGTTGCCAGATTGTTTTTCCGTTTGCTTTTCTTTGTATGACAGCTCTGTTAAGCTCCAAAAGATCAGTATTCATACTATAAATCTCATTCACTTTCGCCGTAATTTTTGTCTATGCAATAGGTTGCTATTTTCTTTGACGGCAGGTTGCACTTAAATGAATTAGAGCAAATATAATCCCTGCGTTTCTCATGCATTGTGGTTTTATAGATAACGCCCTTTGCCTTTACATTCAAATCCTGAGTGTTTTCATCCAAATTAACCACCCTCAATATGATGCCGTCTCCGCCCTCGGATTTTTTAAGAGCAGAAACCGATACACCTGTTCCGAGAACTTCGACCAAGGAACTATTGTCCTTGATTTTAACCTTGGCATACGGGTCCTGGATGTAATAGTAATCCTGTAAATCGGTCTCTTGTACCGTCGCCCTTCCCACCTTGAATTTTCTTGAATCGCAGGAAGTAAAATATGCAAGCGGCTTATTTCTGAACAACTTGCTGTATTTATATACTCCGGTGTTTATATATCCGCCCGTGTAAGGTAATATTCCTGCTCTGCCCGTAACCGTCCGAATGCACTGATTTTCCGGCGCTCTCCAGTTTTCGCCTCCGCCCTCTGACAAATCGGCGTGGCGGCTGACAACTCCGGTACAACGAACCATGGTAAGAGCAATTGCCTTTTCGTCGGGTAGATGCTCGGCCTCATGCATACCCTCTGTAAAGACAGCCATACCGTTTCGGTCATTTTCGAGAAGTGCGAATGATGTATTGGCTACCACCTTGCTCATTGTTACTTCAAAATGAGCGTTGTCTTTATGCTGTAAAATATCAAACGGGATATCTGTAATGATTGAATCGGTGTCTACTCCTGTGCGAATAACAAGGCGCATCCTGTGGTCTTTTGCGGTATTATCAATTTTATAGTTGACTGAAAGAGTCTTGGCACCCTTTTCAAGGCATAACTCTAATGTAACACGGCATAATGTCTCAATTTCCGACCGCTTTTTATTCTCGAAATCATAATGATCAGGAACCAACATATCCCTTATTATTTCTATACGGGAAACCATCTCATTATCTTCCAGGACAGATACCGAAGCATCAAAATCCGAGCCTTTTATAACATCATCCTGCGTTGCAAAATATACATATGCATCACCGCGGTCAGCCGTTTCCTCAATATCAATTATGTCAATATACCATTTATCTTTTTCGATATCGCATAAATCAACCTGACCGTTTTTGTGAATCTTAACAATGAGATTTTCATTGCCGATCTGAAATTCGGAATCTAATTTACCGATTGGTTTATTATCAATCATATCATCTTGGGAGATATCATCCTTGGATACAACATAACCCTTGAATGAAAACGGATTAATATCCTTGACATAAAGATAAATATCGTATCTGTCCACATCCAGCTTACCCGGAAGATTAAGAGGGCTGTACACATCCCTCGCCGCATCCCTGCGTGAAATTATGGCATAATCTGCCCGATTTCCGAGACCATCGGTGATAACAAAACCTTTGTAATCATCCTTTTTCAATATATCCAAGCTGACCCTTACCAAAGTGCTTTGTTTAAATTCAGTTGTATTTGCGGCAACAATGACATAGTTGTCATTGTCATATTGCGGAATATCAATATGTTCGGCTGCAATCTCCAACCCTCTGTTCAGAAGCTCACCGTAAACCTCTTTCAGACGCAGATAATTATCTTCCATATGTGTGTGAACATTATCAACACTGCAACCGCAAATGGAATCATGCGCATGGTTTTTGAGCAATTCTTTCCACATAAAATTAAAGTAATCAAGTGAATATACACCTTGCATACCCGATAACTCAAGCATGGAGTATAAAGGTTCGAGATGGCATTCCAATCTGTTCTGTGCCTTTACGTTAGAGTTCTTCAGATATACGCGTGACGAGAGGGTTCCCTTTAATAAATCAAAATCGCCTCCATCGTGCAATTCACCCTCACAAACCTTAAGCTTAATATCATTCTCTTTGATATAGCTTTTCACATGACGGATATAGTCATCCAATTTATACTGCAACACTTGCTTCTCGTCGCCCAGCCTGCTGTTTACTTTATTTATAATCGGAAGTAAATCATCCTGCGCTTCAAGATGGTCTACCCCATTCATCAAAAGAAGATATGGTGTAGTTGCAACATTTTCGAACAGGCCCTCTATCCTGTTTAGCATACCGATTGATTTATCAATATCGCTTGGAAATCTCTGGGCATTATTATACCAATATGGCATATTTATTGCAAGTACCTCTGTTCCGTCGGCACCCTTCCAAATAAATTCGCTGGGTAAGGTCTTGCGGTAATATTGACCGTCATCCTCTTTTTTATACTGAGTATAGCCTCTGCCGAATACAAAGTTCTTAATATCAAAATCGGACAAAATTTGCGGCAATTGGGATATATTGCCGAATTGGTCGGCCGCATATCCTACTTTCTGACATGCTCCGAATTTTTCAGCAATCCTATGACCGAAAAGTAGATTTCTGATTGTCGATTCACCGCTGGTAAGATAGAAATCATTTTGAAGATACCATGGGCCGACAATTAATCTTCCTTGCTGCACGAATTTCTCTAGTTGCTGCCTCTTGCTTTCTCTGATTTCGAGATAGTCTTCAAGAACAATGGTTTGTGCGTCCAGATGAAAAATATAATCCGGACTGGTTTCCAGTAATTCTAAGCATCTGTCGATCAAATCTACTAGGCGTAAACGGAACACCTCAAAAGGTTGATACCATTCTCTGTCCCAGTGTGTGTGTGAAATAACGCAAAATAGTTTCATTTGAGTTTTTATCCTTTCGTATAAGGCATAGGAGAACTCCAAAGCCAGGTTGTTTTAAGTTAATGAAAACTGTGCATCTTATTTTATCCGCTCTACCCTACTATTCCGCTTCGCTCTATACCCTGAACAAAAAATCTCTGTAAAAAGATATAAATAATCAGGATGGGCAAAATGACCAGAATAATGCCGGTTCCCATCATTGCCGATCTCACAATCGGGTCAATATCATATAAAAGGTAGTTCGCGATAGAACCTATTGCCAACGGCAAAGTATAGAATTCCTGTATTATCAAAGGAGTGAAATAATTATCGGTCCACTGCCATGAAAAGGACAGCAGGAAATTCGTTATCAAAATTGGAATTGCGTTGGGAAGCATTATCTTGGCAAAAACGGTAAACTCGTTAGCCCCGTCTATGTAGGCGGCATCATCCAATTCACGCGGCATGTTTTTGAAAAATTGCCGTATCAAATATATATAAAGTCCGTTTTTGAGACCCAGACCTGTAAGTGAGAGGATAATAAACGGTATAAAGGAATTTAATATATTTGGGGAGTAGCCGGTAATTATTTTTATAACATTAAAAAAATCAAACTCTTTAAAACGCATATACAGCGGCGTCATAATAATTTGCGGAGGCACGATTATGGTGAATATCAAAAGGCCAAATAATACCCTCTTCAACGGGAATTTAAATCTTGCAAACCCATATCCGATTACAGCACTGGATAACGTCTGAAGAATACCTACTAACAGAGAGAGTAAAAACGAATTTCTTAAAGCCTCCGGATAATGCATAGCCCTCATTGTCAGGTGAATTGTATTTGTACTCAGTTCTTTCGGTATAAATACAACCGTCTTATCCAGCAAATCCGCTTCGCTTTTAAATGAGTTTGCGATATTAGTTATGAACGGATAAATAATAAGAAAAGAGATGCACAACAATATGCTGTAGCATATTAAATTGATTCCCCACATCTTAAAATTCTTGTAATTAAGACGCGATTTTGTTTTATGACTTACTTTGTTAAGCTCCATAATCAACAGCCCTTATAAATTATTATTTGTCGTAATCATATTAATTTTCTCATTAAAAAATGTTATAAAAGTGTTATGGTTATCAGTTTTCATAGTAAACAAATCTCGAAATTATGGCCAACACTATACTTAAAATGACAATTATTACAATAAAATATATCCAAGCCATTGCGGATGAGAATCCGTAATCAATTGTTTTCATGGTGTAATGGTAGATTTTAATTATAACCGGATTATTTGAATTCGTAAAAGAGTCGATTACCGTATACACTACATTTACAAGAATAAGCGGACTCAGCATCGGCATGGTAATTTTCCACAGGGTTTCCCAACCGGTTGCGCCTTCTACCTTGGCAGATTCATATAAAGACGGCGAAATGGATTGTAAACCCGCCAGAAAAATGACAATCTGAACCCCCGACCTGTTAATTATGGTGTAAATGTTCTGTATGGCGGACGCAACAATACTCGAAATCTGCGGTATTATGTTGAGAGACATAATATATTTTTTAATGGTTTCAATTTGAAATAACCCATTTGATACCTGCGAAACATCACCTCCGGCACTGCTTATTTGTGAAAACAAGCTGGCCATATCACCAGTCTGTATTTTACTGATAACACCGGCAGAAATTATAACCGGTAAAAATAAGATGGCACGAAATATTCCTTTCCCTTTCAGTTCTCTGTTAAGCAGAACGGATACGAAAATCGCGTAAATAATGATAACTGCGGTATTGACAAATAATGTTCCGGTCGACTCTACCACATTCCTCACAAAGTCGGGGTCAACAAACAGAACTCGCCTGTAATTGTCCCATCCGATAATAATATTATTATAATTTTCATCGAATTTTCCGAAGCTATATGCGATAGACTCGGCTATTGCTCCGAAATAGATAAAAATTAATCCAAATATAAAAGGCGACACGAAAATAAGGCCTATTATCGCTTTTTTACTCCTCATTGTCAAGCCGCGAGAGTTTCTTTTTCTTATTAATTCCAACCGTCATCAACCCCTGACATTAAAAGTTGCCTATCTTTTTACCACCACATATGATTCTTTCGGTACCGCATGACCGTTAATCGCTTTGTCTTCGGTGTTGTAATTTACATATACGCTGGTTCCGTTGTCATAATCGGTAACAAAGATGCCTTTATCAACCTCTTGATTGCCAATCATTTTTGCTCCCGCTGTCGACTCGTATACCTTTTTCGCTTGATTATAATACCCTGCTGCGGCATCCGTCCAAACCGAATATTCTGAAGAAAATAAATCGGTATAGAGCGTATTCTTTAACATTTCTGCTTTTGCATCGTTTAAAAGGAAGAGTAAGCCCGCTCCATATTCGATGCTTCTGAGAAAGTCTTGTTTCTTGTCGGTTTGGAGATTGAGCGGTTCGCCGGCATAGTTTACATAGCCGTGTAAAACCATGGGTACAAAGGGAACACTTTTGCTCTCGGCGGAATAGCGGCTTCCTGTAAGCGGCAGGTAGGTAATATCAGAAACATAAGGGAGTATATATGCATTCCCTACATCTGTCATGAGCAAGGAATCACCAGATAACGCTTCGGCTGTTCTCTGATACTCGATTATCGCTTCATCACGCAGTATTACATTGTTTTCAGAATAATCCGAGTAGAGATAGCTGCCTAAGGTGTTAAGCGATATTTTACAATAATCTAAACCGGATACATCTTTTTTTAATTTTTCTGCCGCTTTATAAGTATTATCCGGCGATAAATAAAAACCTTCTTCAAAAGTATTCGAACCATCCAAAGCCTTAGCAGAATGTGACCACTTATTGAATCCTCCAAGATAGCTGTCCTTTGAGGCATGTGTCAATTGCAGATTTAAGAAAAGCTCTATGCCGTTCTGCTTTGCGAATTTGCTTAGTTCATTTAAGCCCTTTTTACCGCCAATCGCCCTTGAAGGTTTGGCGCGAGTAGGCACCTTGGAATCGAGCTCATCATTTATCCAGTTATTATAATTGAAGGTTATGTTGTCAACGCCTTTATCTATAAACGTCTGCAGCATTTGCTTTGCCTGACTTGCATTGGTCAGTGCCCGCTGCTTTACAACCGGCATACCCAGAAATCTTTCATTTCTGTTTACAGTGCCGATGCTGGTAATATAGAAGGGTGTTTCTTTTTCCTGCAAATCTCTGTCAGAAAACAAATAATTTCGGTAATACTCCGCCATCCCCGTGTAATTCGCCTTGTCTTGGGATAAAAGGTTATATCGAATGGAAATGTTTCCGAGATACGATTCGGTCGAATATCTGACAATATTTGTTCCTATAACCATTCCCTTTGATTCGGTTGATTCGCGATGCATGAGATTAAACGTAGGTGCAATGTGATTAAGCGTTGTGGGATGGGCAGATGTCCCGATCGACAAAGCAGCAATACCCGAGCCCTCTTCAATAATTGCAAACAGTGCTTCTGATTGATTTTTTACCCCGAAGACCGGCATAATGGCGTTTCTGACTACAATTTCCTCGTCGGCTTTCGTTAAATTGTCGTTAATATCCACCCCATACAGACTCAAATCCATTAATTCTTTGTCTAATGAATCACCATTTATCAAAATCCCTGAACCGTCCGGTACAAACATATAACCGTCCGGATTATAATTCATCGAACCGAAATACGGCATCAATTGCAGTGTTGTCAGTCTATATAGTTTATTGTTGTATTTGATTCGTGAGCAATCAACCGAAACTGTGAGAGAACCGTTGATAATTGTATAATCGACCGGTACCTCAAAACAAGGTTGCTCCTCATAGGCGGTTTTATATCCTATCTTTTCATATTCCTCTTGTATTACATCAATCGTCAGACCCGCGTTTTCAAAAATCTGGGTGAGCCTTATTTGAAAACGAATTCCGATTTTTTTGGCTACATAAATCGGCTCTTCTTTGACGAGCGGATATTTTTTAACCAACTCATTTATCGTGGCTTCATCAAGCTCGGCAGGATCAAAGTAGGAGTAGTAGAGCTTGATCATTTCTTTTTGCTCATTATCGATCTTGGGAAATACAAGCTCATCCATCGTTTTCGCGGTCATCACATCCGGTAATGCCGTCCTTGTATCCGGCTTGCCTATCGTGTAGTAAGCCCGGAAACCATTTTCAATACCGCTGTCATTTTCGATTTTTATACTGCTGTATTTAACCTGATTGTCCTTGATGCTGTGCTCGTAGCTGTTAAAAATTGTCTCTTTATTTCGATTATCGTAAAATTCCAAAACAATGTTTGACTTCACTACATTTTTTGTGTTTTCAAGTGCAATACCCGACAAATCTTTGTCGTAGCCGGTGGTCGGGATTATTGCGCTCGATTTATTATTTTTTAATAAAATCAAGCCGTACTCTCTGTTAAGCAGAAGAGATATTTCTGAGTCTTGTGCGGCTATGTCAAACCCGTCTTCATTTCCTAAGGGTGTGAACGGCGTTTCAACAATCTGTGTTTCATCCTTACTTTTCGGGCCGGTTCCGGTGTTGCTTTTGTTATTGCATGCACTGAGCGACAATATTATTAGAGCAAATATTGAAAATATTGCTACAATCTTGTTACCTGATTTCACCATCGCACATATTCCTTTCATTGCCGTATTTGAAGTCCAATGCAGCCCTGATTTATTTCAAACCGGATATTCTACATCAGCGAAGCACAATCTCCAATATGATCGTGTTAATAAACGAAATAATATACTGGAATGTCGTGAGTAACAGTAATATTATAAATATGATTATTGCCATTCCCACAATTGAAAGTATACAGATGCCGACATTTTTCCCGAATGTAAATTCATGAACAACCAGGATGCCGCAAAAGATTAAGAAAACCACCCATATAAGAGAGAAAGAGTTGATGGCTGTTATATATACGCCTTCATCCAGTATAAACAGATAAGATAAAGGAATCAGGGGCAAACGCAGCAGTACAATCGGGAACAATGAATATGTAGTAACAACATATATATCCTTAAATTTTCCGCTACCGTCCATCAAAGAAGTGAAGCACCAGTTCGCAATGGCGAAGAGGAATACCGGCCCCAATACTCCCAGAGCTGTTGAAAAAACATTAATCGGCTCAAAATAATTCTGATTAAAAAGATATGCCGTCATGATTTTTTGCAGAATAATCGTGATTGTAGCAGCAGCAAGTACTATGTTAGCAGCCTTCAGGCTTCCGCGCTTTTCATGCTTGGCATCCCAGTAACCGTCAAAGGGATGGAACAGGAGGTGGAAAGCATACAGTATTTGATTTAACAACCCGCCGCGTTTTGACTTGTACTTATCTGAATAATTTCGAGCCTTTATCCAGCGGTGAAGAAGAACAATTGCCGCAATAATTGCCGCAAGGACTACAACAATCAAAAGCAGATAACGGTTTGCTAATTCGTTACGATATTCCTTAAAAGCCCTTGAATATAGCTTCCTGTTATTTGAAAGTTGGAAGTATTTCATTGCTTCGCGGTTCTCATTTTTATTGAGCATCGACCTTCCGATACCGTCATAAGCAATATCAAAGTTGGCGTTTTCGGTCAGAATTTGCTGCCAATATACCGTGGATTCATCGTATTTACTTTTTTGATACATCTCCAATGCCGATGATATCAAGCTGCCGTATTCTGTTTGTTTGAAAACTGTAAGGCGATTAAGTCCGGAATCCAAAAGCAGAATATCATTGCCTTTATAGCATATTGACATGGGTATATGAGAACAACCGTTCTGTGCGCTGAACCCACTGAATTCATAGAGCAGATCGCCTTCCTGAGAATATGTGAATATTCTGTTCATTTTGGAATCCAGAACAGAATAAATCCCATGTTCCCCCAAAGTAATATCAATCATATTAGATAATTTTTTTTCGGGGTCTTTATCATTTACCGGAATATAGCCGACGGGCGGAAAATATCCCTTGCGCACAAGTATATCGTCGCCGTTCTGATTAAGCTTGCGGATGGGTGTATTTCTGCCGGCGTTATTGCGTGCCTGGATATCGGCCAGTAATCCGTTGACATCATATGCGCTTGATGTTACATAAACAAAGCCTTCCTTGTCAACCACCACATTGTTATATTCTGTGGGAACATTTGAGTCTACCCGCTGTATCATAGCTTCGGTCATAAAGGAGCGCCACAAATAATCAATCGGATTATATACCACCCTTTTTGCTCCGAAAAAGCTTTTGAACTCACCTGTCGACTCGTCTAATTCTATAAGACCGTATATTACGTTGCTGGCAACGACAAAAATTCTCCCATAATCGTCCACCGTAACGGATGTGGGTGAAAACACAAAACTCTCCTGCAGCAGATTAGTATCGGGTTTCCCGATAATTCTGATCAATTTATAATCCGCGCCCAGATGAACAATCCGCTCATTGCCGGTGTCAGCAATGTAAATTTCACCCTTTTGGGTTACAAAAACACCTCTCGGCTCGGTTAGGTAATCATTCCCATCCTGGGTCTCAAATTCTTCGATGATTTTTATAAGCTTGAATGACTCATCGTAGCATAATACTCGACTGTTCCCTGTATCCGCAATATAAACATTATTTTTTTCATCCACAAATACATCATTTGGCTGGTTTAAACTATCAACCTGTAACTCTAAAGCCCCCAACACTTGTTTTGTTTCGTAAGCATGCGGTGTTTTGATACGAGTACCGTCAAACTGAAATGTGGTTGTCTCATATGATTCAAATGCCGAAGCACTATGGGGTAACAATACTGTACAGAGTATAGCCACCGTCATTATTAATCTCATGGTTTTTTTAAGCATATTCAGCTGCCATCTCCCCTGTGCCGTGCGGCAAGAATTTTATACTAATCAGTAGTATTATCGTCGCGCTTATTTGTGATTAGCATTATTTACGGCCGAATTAATTTACTCTTTTATACCGGATGTCGACATGGTTTCTACAATATTACTCTGTGAAAAGATAAAGACCAAGATCGGTAAAACCATCATAACCACAACCGATGCAGAGCCAACCCCCGCTCGTGCAATACCGCCGGCCAATATCTGGCTTATCGCATAATTCAAAGTTTTTAATTCCTCGCTTTGGATATATAAATTACTGCCTGAATTCCATAATCCTTGGAAAGAGAAAATAATGAGGGTGAGCCATGCGGGCCTTACTATTGGCATTACGATGGTGAAGAAAATCCGCCACTCACTGGCACCGTCTATCTTTGCTGCCTCCAGAAGGGTATCGGGTATCATCGACTCCATAAACTGTTTCATCAGGTATAGCCCGAGGGGGGCTGCGAATGCAGGTAGAATAATCGACAGGTAGTTATTAATCAAATTCAGCTTGGTAATAATCAAAAAATTAGGAATGGTTGTAACCGACGAGCTAAACATCAGAGAATAGACAATAATTTTAAAAATCGTTTTAGAGCCGTAAAAACGAAGCTTGGCTAACGAATATGCGCACATGGATGCAAGCAGCACATGACCGAATGTTCCGCAAAGGGATATAAAAAGAGTGTTGAATATATATCTTGAAAACGGAACCCATGAATCGGACATGAGGTTAAACAGGTCATTAAAGTTCTTTAAGGTCGGATTACTTACTATTATCCTCGGCGGGAAAATCCATAACTCATTCAATGGTTTCAGCGAATTGCTTATGGCATATATTAACGGTATCATCATGAAAAAAGCAAACACACCGATAATCAAGAAAAGAACAACGCTGCCGCCGAGGGAACGGTTAAGCTTTTTATGAATTACCTTATTCACTGCTTCATTCCCCCACCTTCGATAGCATCTTTTGCACCAGCAGATTTGACCCCAGCATCAAAGCAAACAACACCGTGGCAATTGCGGATGCATATCCCATCTCAAATCTCGCCCCGCCGTAGTCCTGAAGATGATGTTGTATGGTATGAACGGCATACTGTGTACTCGGGAAACCAACCAGTCCGGTCAAAACATCACCGATACCAAACGAGGATGTTATGCTCATAACTGCGCCGAACATCATCTGAGGCTTCATTGACGGTACGGTAATATACCAAAGCTCCTGCCATCTGCTCCTGACTCCGTCGACCGCCGCGGCCTCGTAAAGTGTCTTATCAATGCCCTGAAAGCCGGCGATAAACACCAAAAAGCTTGTGCCCAAACTGAGCCATAAAACGACCAAAATACATATCGTCATCATGTACTTGGGGTCGTGAAAATAGCGTATCGGCGAATTTATGAGCCCCATTTTCAATAGAATTGAGTTGACATATCCGTAGCTGTCACCGTTGAACAGAAGTGTCCATATTAAGTATGCATTGCCTGAAATAGAGGGTGCATAAAAACATAATGTAAGAAAAGCCCTTAGCTTGGGTCTTATTTCGTTGACCGCCCACGCGAAGAAGAAGCATAACAAATATCCGATCGGACCGGTTATTGAGGCAAATATCAGTGTGTTTTTGAGAGCAATTATGAAAATATCGTCGTTTAGAATGAGGCGAATATAATTATCAAATCCTACGAAATTCCGAATTGATATTGAATTGAAGTCTGTAAGACTGAAGAAGATAGAAATGCCAATCGGCAATACCGTGAAGGTAAAGAACAAAATCAGATAGGGTAATGCAAACAAATACCCAACTTGGTCTTTTTTTATCATAGCCAATCTTGATTTGAAACCTATTTTTTCTGTAACAGCCATTATACTCTCCATCTCCCCATCGCCGGTAATCAATATGCTGTCGATGCAGCTTATCAGCCGCAGTTAGCAATGTGCTGAGTATTATCAGTTTAGGTTAAATTCCTTGCGTTTTCGTGAAATTTCCAGGTTTATCTGCTTTGCATAATTTAAGATCGTGTCGCCGGCATCTTCTTTTTGATTTATAACCGCCTGAAATGCAAAATCAAGATATCGCGGAGTGATATAACTTCCGGGAACTTCAGGCACCCCAAATACGTACTGTGCCTGCTTTTTTAAGCTTTCTGAATTGTCCTTTGACCATGAAATCCTCGAAAATGCTTCTTTATTTGCAGTGGGATAACGTGCAGCAACACCCATAATACTTTCAAGTTCGCGACTGTATGCAGTCTGTGCGGGAGTATCGGTCCACCATTTCAGAAATTCCCAAGACTCATTGATTTTCTTAGAGCTTGACAATATAATGCAACTTGTTCCTGATGAAGCAACCGCGCGGTCTATATTGCCGTTTGCATCCTCTGTACCCGGAACAGGTGCAAATCCCCACAGGTTCTTTATTTCGGGTGCAAAAACACTTAATTGGTTGTATGTAGTGAAATCTGCGATGGCAGCCGGCATCTCTCCGCTTCTGAATCGATTAAGAAAATCGTACTGGACGGGTTGGCCGTAGCTGTTGTACAAATCTGTCAGCTGTTTGAATGATTGTAACGATGTATCGCTGTCCATAAGGGTTTTATCTGCATTTTCGGTATAAAGCTGTCCGCCATTCTGATATAGGAGCATTAAATAGCTTTGCCATCCCGAAGGCATACCGAATTGCATGTTATTTTTCTGAAGAGCAATGATAAGTCTATAAGTATCCTTCCAGGTATTCGGTAAGCTTAAATTTTGTTCTTCAAAAATATCTTTACGGTAAAACAACACAGGATATTGCAGTGTTTCAGGCAAACCGAATGTTTTTTTGCCAAATGTATACGGTGTCAATGCGTATGGTTCAAATCTTTGTTTTACCTCATCAAAACCATTCAGTACCGATAAATCACATACCGCATCACGAATTGCATAGTTCATGGGCTCGGTGTTTGCACTTTGCAAAGAAACATCGGGTGCCCTTCCTGCAATTATTGAAGTCAGTAGGGTTCCGGGAGCCACAAGTTGAAGGTTGACCCGGATTTTATGCTCTGGCGTAAACATATTATCAGCCATCTGTTTGATAATCAGGGACTGGTCTCGACCGGCACCGGCTACGGTTGTAATCATGCTGTTACTGCCTATCCAAACCTTTATTTCCTCTTCGCTATCACTTTCATACTGACTGCCGATTGCCGAATAATCCATATTGAATGATGCAACAAATACCTTTGCTGCATGAACAATATTATCCCATGTATTTTCCGCCTTTTCAGTGACAGCAGTACCCGCCGGAACAATCTTAATCCAATCAATATCCAAAGGTTGATTTTGTGCCTCTGCCATCCAAGATGCAAGCCCGCTAACATTGTCCTTCATGTTTTTTAGCTTGCCTGCAATCTTTCTCGGGTTTTTATACATGATATCAAGGTCAACAATCAGCTTTTCAAAGATAGCAACATATGAACCGCTGGTTCCGCTGATTTTTGATATCTCATCTTTAATTTTTTCGAGCTCATCTGAACAATCTCCGATTTTTTCGATGGCCTCGGGAATAAGAACAGGAAATTCATAATCCCTGTATATATCAGGTGTCACTCCGGTTATGGTAACAATCTTTCTGTAAACACCGTTTAGTTCGTAGACAATATCCTGGACTTGACCGATTGCATCGGCCATATCTCCCAGCGTGACATTCAGCCGCAAAGTGTGCTTGCCTTCCGGCAGATGAAATTGATAGCTGTTGCCGTCATTATCGGCAATCGGCTTAATATACCATTTGTCATTATATGGAAATCTGATATATCTGGCTTCCTCAAAAGGATATTCACCATCAATGAGCAATCCTCTGCTCGAGAATCCGCCATCGTAGTATTGTTGTTTATATTTAAGAGTGATATCGTATAAGCCGGTTTCCGGGACATCCAATTCCCACTCAACCCACTGCCCGACTAATTTAAACTTATCACCGCTGATTTTATTCAACTTTATAACACTGTTTGTATACGGCTCCATACTTGCAGAGCCGAAATCACATACAGGGTAAATTGTAGGGTCAGACTTAAGATTCATCTGCTCAGCTTGATGCTTGTAATCTTTTGTAGAAGGCTTATAGCCCTTATCTTGGTATCCCTTCAGCACATCGGCATAAGAAGAATACTCGGGTGAACTGCGCAGTGTAATACCGCCCAGCACAATAGGCTCACGAACTGCACTAATCCGCAATGTATGAACACCTTCAGAAAGGTAGAATTTTAAGGGTGTGGTGTAATATCCGGAAGTATCTAATAAATATGAACCTGTCCAATTTTCAACTTGAATTTGTTCGGAGCGCACCTGGTTCTGGCCAAGATAAACCGGCTCTTTATTCTTGTCTTCCCATGTTCTTGATAACATAAACGAACCGGCTTCTTTGAATGGAACTTTGCCGTCAAACAGTATCGATCTTTCGATACTGTTGCCGTTTCCGGAAATGGTGTAATAATCGATATAAACCGTGTAAAACCCGGCTTTCTCAACAGGAAAAGACCAACCCATGTCCGAATACTCATGAGTTAATAAGGCATCTTTATTTTTATACTTGATTTCAGATTTTGCGTATCCCGTACTGTCTTTTTCGTAATCAAAAATATCAATACTAATCTCCGGAACCGATGAATCAGCATCTTTATGTAAATTCAAATATTCGGAATAGGACGGTACTGATATAAAGTCCCAGTCGGTTTCAGCCTCAAGTGTGACATTGTTATTGTCAACAGTATCTGCTGAAACAAATACAAATTCTCCTGAAATAATAAAGGCTACAATTGCCAATGATATTACCCGTTTCCATGTCAGCTTAGGCATTCCCTTAACTCCGCCTTTCCTATTTCATAACCTGATACTTATTAGATAATAAATCCTCAATTTGATTATGCAATATCACGAAATGTCACCTGCCATTCTGCAGGCAGATGACATTTCGTGATTATTTGCTTTTGAATTTTACTTTTTCTTAAAGGACTTGCGTGTATAAATAAGCACCGCTCCACCGAGAACTGCCAACAGACCTATTCCGGGTAATACAGTATCTCCTGTTTTAGGAGCATCTGTATCTTCACCATTGTCGTCAGGATCGTTTGTATCGTCCGGGTCTTTGGTATCATTCGGATCCTTGGTGTCATCGGGATCCTTGGTGTCATCGGGATCCTTGGTATCATCAGGATCGTCGGTATCATCAGGATCCTCCGGAATGTTCGGCTCTTCCTCGTTCATATCAATAACTGCATAGGTTGAAAAGCTGCTGGTATAGAAATACATCTTGCCATCCTCAAGCATGACATCCAACTGTCTGTTATTTGTTGTATCATATACAATAATATCCAACTCATCATCTCTGCCTTCGGGCAACGGGAGACCAATTCCGATTTCCTGAGCTGTCTGTGTTACTTCTGCACTTCCATCCATGAACGACAATTTATTTACCGAAACCAATCTGCCGTCTCCGGCTCTTTGGACAGCTGCATTATAATCTGTACCGCTGGTTACAGGTGTAACCTTCAAGGTTGCTCCCTCGGGCAATGTCTCATTAAAATCTTTATATCCAATGCCCGATGCTGCATCAACAACCGGCGCGGTATGTTCGGAATACTCTAAGAGCGAAAACTGTGAACGGAAATATGGTTTATTTCCGCTGGTAGACCGAATGACGCGTGAACCGCTGCCATCCGGCATTGCCATGTTTGCAATAAACAAATAGTTAAAGTTCTTTGAGGATAGGTCTCTGCGAACACGAAATTCAACGGTATAAGTCTTTTGATCTTGGCTCAGAGAGGTCGCAAAGTTTGGCTGCTGCCAGTATTCATAATGATATGGCGCCAGATGCATCGAGGTTGCTCCGTAAGGGTCGGTCTGATTAGGAGCAGCGAAAAGTGTTGCAAGATGCGGCATATATACATATGGCTCGGGACCTTGTGTTGCCCATGCATTGGGGCTCATGGCAAACCAAATGTTTTCTGCGCGGTTTCCTGTTATAACACTGTTGGAATCGTCAGGATTTACATCCATTCCGAACTGAATTGAGTCAACCTTGTTTTCGTTAAGAAGCAGTTTGTTTTCATGAAGATTGTCAGGAGGCATTATCATAGGCCTGTTGTATTCAGCAACGACACAGGCATAAATATATTGGCGGTCCCATCTCATATATGCAGTTGCCTTTAAGTCTTCATCGGGATCGGGGAAGCTGACCGGGAAAGTCTCTTCCATGACAAGCTCGACCGAGTTACCCGCGGTATATGCGTCTTCCCTGATACCGTCAATCTTTATGGGAGCATCTTTGTTTTCGTCAAAATAAACTCTTGTCGTGCCGCTGTAGTTATACATTTCGCCTCCGCCGGAAGCCATAACATACTGTATACCTGAAGCGGATGCAAACCTAAAGCTTACAAGAAACATCGCACTGGTTTCGGCTTCGTCCCTCTTGAACTTGAACTCTACAGCATAACCTCTGTTATCAGAAGTGCGTTTAACAGCAACGCCCTCACGGTCATTCTGCTCGTTTCTGAACCATGTGGAGAACCATTCTGTTCTACTGTCAAAAACCGAATCACTGAATATTCCGTCTGCTTCACTTGTGGTTGCTGTTTCCAGGTTGGTTATGTTCATGCGCTGGAAACCCTTTTCCGGCAGACTATAGTCGCCTGTTATCGCTGCGTTATTTATACCGTCATTCTTGTAGTTGGCAATAGATGGCTTTGCATTTGCAAGTACCACCATGTTACCGAAAAGTCCGCGCTCACCGGCTGCAAAGGCGTTAGGCTGTTTGCATTCTACATATACATAAACCCATTCATCATCAAAGGTATAACGCCCGGAGCCGGATAAATTTGCAGTATTGGGAAGATGGTCACTCATTATGTTGTGCCATCCGTCCTTAGCAATGGGGTTTAGCTTAAATTCAAAACCATTTTCTGTGTAAGCCGCATCCATCTGTCCGTCTATTGTGATTGCTGCTGCCGCAGATGAGTTGAATGACACCTGCGAGATAATCAGCGTAAACATAAGTGACAGAAAAATGACCGTGCTAAGTACTCTTTTCATTATTGACTCTCCTTTTTATATTGAAATTTTAAATCATTTTCATTATGGGAATGCATTATAATAATCGTCTGTTGCTTTCTGGAACTTGCTCTTAACACTGGCCATCACAGATGCCGGATTCCCTGTTCTCTTGAAAACGCTTTCATTCATCTCTTTTGAAAAACCTGAATAGTCGGGTCCTACAGAAAATTCCGGTCGGCTGTATTTGGTGGCTACATCCTTGAAAATAGTGAAAGACTTGTCATCAAAGCCCCAACCCTTATATTGAGACTCAAGTACCTGCCACAGCTTTGCAGATACAGATGCGTATTCATAATAAACCTTGGCTACATCATTGGGGTTTTTAACAACCTTAGGGAAGATAAACGCTTTGCCTCCATATAGGCCGTTAATATATGTACTCTGACCGGGTCCCTTCGGAAATGGTACAAATCCAATATCATCAATCATGGTCTGTGATAAATCGCGCGCAATCCAAGCATAGAAAGGGAAGAATGTCGCTTTACCTTCAGCAAAATGATTAACGGCGCCCTTCCAATCGGTAAGCGTATAGTCATATACGGAATCTTCAAACATTAATTGTCTGACCCAGTTCATGGCGTCGACACCCTTTTCTGAAGCCATATCAATGACATACTTTCCGCTGCTGTTTCTGGACACGGTTGCCCCCGCATTGGATGTCAGGGCAAGGCCGATTATGTTTGTAGCACCTGTTATACCATAAACATCCCTTGTTTTATCATCTTTATAAGGTGTTGTGGTTGCTTTTGCAATCTGTCGAAAAGCTTCGAATGTCCATTCACCCTTATCATAAAGCTTGTATATATCGGGTTGTTTATTTGCCTGCAATATCCTTTTGTTGAAAAGCACACCTGTGATAGAGCCGTTTTCAAAGCCGGAGCCGAAAACCTTTCCGTTGAATGTATAGCTATCGTTAACCGCCTTGATAAACCGTTTATCATTAAGATTAATAGCGCTGAGTGTTTTTTGGTCAATCAAGGCTTTAGCCCTTGACAGGTTACGGACGGATGCTATATCGGCTTCAACCAAATCATACGGAGCCGAATTTGCCTGTACAGCATTTGCAATTATGGTTTCAACGCTTCCGGGAGCAATCCTGACAAACTCAATTTTACAGTTGAACATGTTTTCAACTTCGATTTCCTTTTGCCTGAATAAATCACTGTAAACCGACTGACCGGGCTCTTGGTTGTATTCCTCGCTGAATACGGTGCCGATTTTAATCGTCCGGCCTTTTAAGTCCACCTCGCGAACGGGCGCTTTTGTTCCACCGGTAGAAGGTTTGGTTGTGGTATTTCCGGATGACCCGGGTTTGCTTCCGGTTGGACCTGTCTGACCATCTTCGTCAATTTCAGTCGTTTCTCCGTTACTTGTATCTTGGGTTCCGTCACCGGTCTGGGATGTATCATCTCCCCCGATTGTCTGGGTGTTGCTCGTTTTTTGGGACGAAGAACCACCCGAGCTAGCTCCATTGCCACCGCACCCTGTGATAAATACTGTAATAACCATTACCAGGCATATTAACAGTGACAAACTACTGACTTGACGTTTTTTCATATGCTCTCCTCCTGATTCAAAAATTTTTGTTGAAATCGGATACTAATTACTGCTGTTTTACCATTTCAAAAAAAGTGTACGGATCGACAAATTCTATGTTCGGATTTTTGGATCTGAGCTTTTTGTATAACTCAAACATGAAGTCAGGCGTACAGGTTACCATTCTGAATGCGTATGTGTTGGTGGTATTTGACTTAATTCGAGACAATATCGTGTTTGCTGTGTTTTCGATATTTCCTGCAAATGTACCTGCGGGATTAGGAGCACAGATGTCGTCCTTAGCCGGGCTGTAAATGTGCCCGACCAACGGCATTCCTTTATATACACGAGGTTCATATATATTGACGCTTATGCTTGTCATGGCGCCGTTTGGTGAAAACTGCTTGTATCCATCATATACTTCATCGGGTATGCCGGTGAATCCATTGATTATAAAACCGGTTATAGAGAGGTCGAATTTATTGAAAAAGTATTTATTCCACGATATCCATGTATCCATTCCCGAAGGATTATTCGAATGCTGTCGTTTCCCCTCCAATAAGAATGATGGCATTACATATCCCGCACCCGAATCTCCCGAGACAAAGAAATCCTTGGGTGTTTTCTTGGAATAGAAATAATCGAAAGCCATCGGAACCCTCTGTGAAAGGTTGGGATTAAACGCCCATGCCAGCGGAATACTACCGCGCCTGCTATCGTTGAACATCTTGGGTACAAATCTTGCGACCCATGCCGCCGAATCATAGTCCCCCATATATATATATATATATTTTTTGTTTTTATCATTTTTGGGGTTGGCTACGAGCGGCTTGCTGTTTTTATAAGAGCTTTTCAGTGGGTAATGCATATACATGGATGCGTTTGCCAATGAACTTATGGCAGCAGAATCGGCATCAAGAGTACAGTTATACGCTGATAAAATCTCAACCAACTTCCATTCGGTCTCATAACCTGCGTGTGAACCTTTATCTTTCCAATTGGTGTACTTGATATGCCAAGGAGTAAAGCCGGTTACCTGGGTCATCTTCTTTCCGTTATGCCTGTTATACTGCATTTGAAGGATTTTTTTCATTGTATTATAATCCGTACCCATTGGCTGGTCGGGATCATCACAAGGCTTTTCATCCCCCCAAGTAGACAGATCAAAGAAAAAGGCTTTGCGTGCAATGGCATAATCACGGTTTGCAAGATATACATTCAGGAAATCGCCATAATACGGGTTGTCAGGATCATCTCCCCATGTTGCGGCATCAAGAAAATATGCCATATAGTCAACACTGGTCTTATGTAGATATTTCTCGGCAGCCCACAAATAAGCATCGCACTTTGTACTGCCGCTTGATTTTATGTTTGTATCAGGAATGGTACCTTTGCCGGTAAATTTACCTGCCAAATTCATCTTAACCGGAACCTTATATTTTGTTGTAAGAACCTGGTACACGCTTTTAGGATCTGTTTCATACCGCACGGGAAGATAGCCGTCAGCTCCGCATATCGTGGCTGCTACATTCGATGTTGCGGGAACATTCTTGTCCCAAGCAACCAATCCCATTTTTTTGATATCGGCCAGAAAGGTCTCTACAAATACTTCAAATGAGCTAATTTTCTTTACGGTCATTCCGTCATATATTTTTCCGTCAGCCGTAACATAATTATACCAAAAACGATCAATTTCGCTTTCAAACTCAATAAATATACTGGGCTTGGTTCTGTTGACATAGCCCTGAAGACTTGTTATTAAGCTTATTTGATCATATTTTTCTCTATGGCTGTCATTTTTAAGCAACATATCATTGACATAGACATAATACATGGTTGATTGCTTTGTAATCTTCGGGTTTGCAGGCAGACTATACACACCTATGGGACCGGGAGTTGGAGCGGCTGTAGTTTTGGTTCCGGTTAAGGATGTGTTTTTACTTGTTGTTGAATCTATCTTGCCGGTTGAATTTCCGCCCGGTGTTGAACCACTCGGTTGGCCGTCTGTAGTACCGTTTCCGTCGG
Source organism: Oscillospiraceae bacterium (assembly GCA_028683785.1). Classification (GTDB taxonomy): domain Bacteria; phylum Bacillota; class Clostridia; order Oscillospirales; family Acutalibacteraceae; genus Avimonas. Next base: position 7,851 of record JAQUHC010000006.1, on the reverse strand, counting down.
TTGATGAAGGACCACCTGTTTCTCCTGAAGGATTTGTAATTATTCCTGTTTTTGAGCTTATTCCCGATGTGTCGTCCTCGGGCTTGCACCCTATAGCAGTTAAAGCCATAACCATACAAAGCGCAAGTGCAGCAATTCTTTTATAAATACTTATCATATAATCCTCGCCTTTCGGTGCCGCAATTACCACGGCACTCACTTGTCAAATATAAAAGCTGAACAACGGTTAATAAATCAAATTTTTGTTTATTTATATACCTATTATTATACTATTACTGCTGCTTTACCATTTCGAAAAAGGTGTAGGGATCAACAAACTCAACATTTGAATTCTTTGCCCTTACCTTTTTATAAACCTCGTACATAAATGTGGGTGTACAGAGTATGGTTCTGAAAGCGTACGTGTTTGTACTGGTGCTGCTTATCTGGGATAAAATTCTATCGGCGGTGTTTACCGCATTCTCATTGAGCGTTCCGGCCGGCTTTTGAATGGATTTGTTGTCATGTGCAATGTCCAATGCATTTATTACAAGAGGCATACCCTTATAGACCCGCGGGCTGTATTTGTCAACACTTCTGTTCACCATGATGCCGTTTGGTGAAAACTGTAAATATGCATCAAAAACCTCATCGGGTATGTTATTGCTGCCGTTCAATAAAAAACCGGTAATTGAAAGGTCAAACTTATTATAAAATGTCTTGTTCCAAGAAATCCAGGCATCCATGCCAGATGGATTATTGGAATGCTGCCGCTGTCCGGCAAGCAGAAGGGATGGATTAAGATAGCCTGCACCCGAGTCGCCTGATGTAAAGAAGTCTCTGGTCGTCTTATTTTCGTAAACATAATCAAACACCATGGGGACTCTTTTTGAAAGATTGGGGTTGAACGGCCATGCAAGAGGTATCTTTCCGCGATTTTTATCGGTGAACATTTTCGGAACGAACTTTGTAAGCCAAGCTGCGGAATCATAATCCCCCATATAGATGTATACATATTTTTTGTTTTTGTTATTTACAGGATTGGCCACTAAAGGCTTACTGTTCGTATATGAGTTCTTAAGGGGATAATGCATATAAAACGATGCATTCGAAAGCTGACTGTAATCTGCGGAATCGGCATCAAGCACACAGTTGTATGCCGATATTATTTCTGTAAGCTCCCATTCTGTTGGAACTCCGTCGTGCTTTCCCTTGTTCTGCCATGTAGTATACTTTATCTGCCAAGGGGTATATCCGCTTATTTGGGTAATCTTTTTTCCGCCGCTTTTGTTGTACTGTCGCTGCAGAATTTCTTTTAATGTCTTCAGGTCGGTACCAAGAGGCTGGTTGGGGTCATCGCAGGGTTTTTCATCTCCCCAGGATGATAAATCAAAGAAAAAGGCTTTTCTGGCAACAGCATAATCTCGGTTCGGAAGACCGGTGTTTCTGAAATTTGAATAGCTCGGATTTTTCGTATCGCTGCCCCAGGTTGCCGCGTCAAGATAATATGCCATGTATTCGTCGCTTGTTTTATCCATATATTTCTCGATAGCCCATATATACGCATCGCATTTTGTGCTGCTGCTTGACTGCCTGTTGGTATCCGGAATTGTTCCATTACCCGTAAATTTACCCACAAGATTTAACTTGACCGGAATATTATATTCCTTGGTCAGCATCTGGTATACGCTTTTTGAATCTGTTTCATACCTGACGGGAAGATATCCGTCAACACTGCAAGCCGTGGCAGCTACATTTGATGTAGAGGGAACATTTTTATCCCATACCACCAATCCTCTTTGTTTTATCTCATTTAAAAATGTATCAACAAACTTTTCAAATGTCCCTATAATATTTCTCTTGACTCCATTAAAAGGTTTGCCGGCTCCGGTGATATAATCGAACCAAAACCTGTCAACCTCCATATCCCATTCGGTAAATATACTGGGATTATTCCTATTAATAGAGCCTTGCAAGCTTGTGACGAAAGTAAATTGATCATATTTTTCTCTATCGCTGATATTTTGAAGCATCATATCATTTATGTAAACATGATAAATCTCACGCGGTTTTACCGGTGGCTTGGTCGTGCCGGTGGTGCCGCCTGAACCGACTGTTGTACTGCCATATATGCTTGAACCGTCGGGATTGGTTTTATTACCATTCCCGCCCGGATTTTGATTGCTGCTCCCGCCCGGGGTTTGACCGTTGGTAGAAGTATTTATACCGGTAATTGTACTCCCAAAGGCATCTGTACCCCAGGTCACCTCATCATTCGATGAATAACCCGATTGCGTGGTAGAATCACCTTTTTGGGTTTCCCCCGGAGCCTTTTTGCCTCCGCTTGTATCGTTGCCAGTGCCGCCGCACCCGACAAATAATGAAAGGATAATAATAATTACAGAAAAAAGCGATACAATCCTCTGTCTTTTCAATTAAGACCAGCCTCCTTGTATTGTTATGTCATTAATACATTTGTTTGTTATGGTTTTTAAATCTTCGATCTTTTTAGGTCTTTAAACGCTTAGAAATCGCCATTTAGACATAGTTCCTATAATAATTCATCTTATTTCTTCATTTGTTTGCGCATTTATAATAACATTTCAATACTTCTTTGTCAATCGCCCCATATAATTTGTGCCCCTCAAAAATCGCTGTCTTGTTTTAGTGCATTATGACATAGCATTATTTAGTGAAGTTATTTAGAAAGTTTTTATATAAAGGTATTGACAATTGTTATGTTTTAGTGCTATTATATTAACGTTGATTATGAATAGTGAAAGCTGGGGACTTGTATGTCGCTAAAATATGAGAAAATTTATCAGGATATATTATCTGATATTCGTAATGGTGTATTGAAAGAAAACGACAAGGTGGCCACCGAGCACCAGATAATGAACAAATATAAGGTCTCAAGAATAACCGCGCAAAAATCGCTCAACAAGTTGGCGAGCAACGGTTATGTGGAAAGGAAACCCGGCAGGGGAACATTTGTTAAATTCAATTCAAGCTTCCCCGATTATAACGAGAACATATTTAAATCTTCTTTTGTATCCGTAATAATGGCCAACCAAATGCAGTCGCTTTTTTTCCTGCGCGGAATAGAACAGCATCTGTCTTCCGAGAATATTCACACCTCAATTTCGTTATCAGACAACGACCCTCATCTGGAGTTGGAAGCGGTTAAAAAAGCAATATCCAGTAATTCACGCGGAATTATTTTTTATCCCAGCGAGCCCTTTGTAAATGACGAGATATTCAGAAATCTTATTCGAGACGGTTATCCTCTCGTTTTTCTTGACAGGGCACCAATCGACCTCCCATGCAACATAATCACCACCGACGGTTTCACAGGAGGCTATTTGGCAACCAAACATTTACTTGAACATGGGCATAAGAAAATCGCAATCATTAATTCAGGACTTAATCTGTTTGAAACGGTCAAGCACAGATACGAAGGCTATCGCTGTGCATTACGCGATTATGGTATTGATGTCAACCCTTCCTATGTCCTGGAATGTTACGGTATGAACAAAAATTGCGGAAGAGAATTACTTACATCGCCCGACCCGCCAACGGCTATTTTTTGCACAAACGATTCTGTTGCTTTTAACATATACGATACTGCTTATGATTTAGGTATGGTAATTCCTGACGAACTTTCAATCGTCGGTTTTGATAATCTCTCGGCAGCCTCCCAGATTATACCGGCTCTTACAACCATCGAGCAGCCATTTTTAAGGATGGGGATTGAAGCCGCCAAAGCTGTATTAAATCATAGCAAATCAACCGCTTATTCAAGAATGTATCTGCCGGTTAATCTCATCATACGATCATCTGTTAAATATTGTCGCTAATATTATTTATAATTAATGCTGGAGGACTAAGATGACTATCAGTAACAGGCAACCAGAGTTTCAAAATCTTTTAAAGGTGCTTCGGTGTGAGGTCCCGAAAAGACCCACATTATTTGAGTTTTTTATGAACATTCCGCTGTACGAGAAGCTTGCAGGCAGGAAAGAACATTACAACTCATATCTTGACATCATGAAATTAATAATTGATGCCTATCGTAACGCCGGATATGACTACGCAACCGTTTATGCAAGCGACTTTAAGTTTTCTATTAATAATAAGGAGCATAAAAGTACCCTGTCGCTTAATGAAGGCATGGTTATCACAGACAGAGCCTCCTTTGATGCTTACGATTGGCCTGACCCGGAAAGTTTTGATTACTCAAGGCTCGAAAAAATAGAAGATTATCTTGGCGACAATATGAAGCTCATGATTATGGGGCCGGACGGTGTTCTTGAGAATGTGACCAAGCTGGTCGGTTACGATAACCTGTGTTATATGTTGTTTGACGATCCCGAGCTTGTACAAGAAATTTTTGACTCTGTGGGCAGTCGCCTTGTTAAATATTATGAAATAGCTGCCCAATATAATAGTGTAGGCGTACTTATTTCCAATGACGACTGGGGATTTAACTCCCAAACTCTTTTATCGGTGGACGACCTTCGTAAATATGTTTTCCCGTGGCACAAAAGGATTGTGGAGGTTATTCACAAGGCGTCCAAGCCTGCTGTGCTCCACTCATGCGGATATATGAATGATGTTATGGAAGATATCATCACATATATGGGCTTTGACGGAAAGCATTCATATGAAGATAATATTCTTTCTGTCGAGGAGTCCTACAAGCGTTGGGGCGGGCGAATTGCCATACTCGGCGGAATTGATGTAAATTTCCTTATTACATCCTCGGAAGAAGAAATCACCAAGAGATGCAGAAATATGATTGATACATCAATGGAAGACGGCGGTTATGCTCTCGGATCTGGCAACAGCATTCCCGACTATATCCCATACGAAAAATTTATGGCAATGATTAAATCAGCGTTAGACTATTAATCCTTCATTTACAACCAAGTCGCCATAACCGTGCACTTTCGGCGGTTATAAATAAAACCCGGGTCGCAGAAATCTACAAATTTTATGAAAAGGGGTAAAAGAAATGAAGAAAAAAATTCTGGCAAGCGTAGTATCCGCCTTGGTCTTGGTCTTTGTAATTTTCCCGTTTGTACCGGTCATGCAAAGCAAGGCAGAAGAGGTTGTTTTCACCAACTTTGCACCCACCAAATCAATGGGCTATTGGAAGCAGAACTACACTCCAAACAGTACGACAGTAATAGAAAGTAATGCTCTCAAGGGTACTTTCCCGAAGCCGGTGGAAAATTACTATGCTGATGATGGAGAATGGGGTCTTGAATTCTTCAGAAATGACGGTACCTTTATCGACATTTCAGACGCCACCAAGATTAGACTGGAACTATATGTTTCTGATCCAATCGTCATCAACAACGCATGGTACGGAAGCATTGTTTTTATTTCCGGAGCTCTCGGCGAAACCGAAAAAATGGAATGGAAAGTCGGGTTTAATGGAAGACGAGGCTTTACTACCGGCTGGAACACGGTTACATTAAATATCGCCGATGCCACGGTAGGTGCAGACTTTGACTACAACGCCATCAAAGTATTTAAAGTTTTTGCAGGTGCTTTTTTTGGTAGCTATACCGCAACAACCGGATATACGGTTCAAATTAGAAATATTGTAGCCCTCAAGGATGTGGCTGTCCCCCTCCTCGAAGGCAGGATAGCCCCCACTTATACCCTCGACAAGTGGAATATTAACCACCCGGGTGCTTTTTCACTCGAGGGTGATGACACCATAAGCGGTGATTTTGCCAAACCTACCGGGCATTGGTATCCCGGCGGTGCATGGGTGTTTGATTGGCACGATCCCGCTGCCCACGTTGATATTACAGGGGCCGTCGGAATCAAGCTGGATGTTTATGTTTCAGACCCGGTCGTAATCAATAATTGTTCTGAAAGTCAGGGAAATGTCTCCATGAAGTCGGGCGGTATAACCTCAGCCGAAACCGTCGTATGGAATCTGGGCGGCACAACCGGTAAGAAAGATTTTGTACAAGGATGGAATACCGCCACTTTCTTCTTTAGTAATGCAACATCATTAGGAGCCAGTTTTAATCTTGCAAACATCAACACCTTCAAGATAACCGGTGTTGCCTTCTTTGACTCCTACACCGCAGAAATCGGCTATACCGTTAAAGTGCGGAATGTGGCAGCTTTGATGCCCGAGCCTGCTACCACAACAACTACCGCTGCCCCAACAACAACCACCTCAAGCGCAGCCGCCACCACAACGACCACGACCACCACCGCCCCAACGACCACCACAACCACTGCTCCGACCACAACACCGATTAATATGGATGATTATGCAGTTGTGCCTTTCATATCCACAGATGAAATCGGATTTTGGGATACAGAAATACAGGGGGGAACCTTCTCAATTGACAACGGCGCCTTCAAGGGCGATTTTGTTAAACCTACCGGCAGCTGGTACGGACAGCAATACGGTTACGGCGAATGGATAATGCAGTACTTCAGAAACGATTATACCTATATGGATTTGACAAATGCCGAATATATCATGCTGGATATATATGTCTCGGATCCGGTTGTAATCAATGCCGGAACACAAGGCTTTGTTGAACTCAAATCAGGTACCTTTACTACTGAAGAAAGCTGTATCTGGGCAATAGGCGCCAGTGGTAAAAATGATTTTGTTCAAGGTTGGAATACGATAACCCTGCCCATTAACGATGAAACAAAAGGTGCCGCTTTTCAACAGGACAGATTTGCAGTTTTCAAAGTCCATGTGATGAATTTTATTGGTTCTTACACCTCAGATACCGGATATACCGTTCAACTTAAAAACATCAATGCTCTTATCCCGAAAACCATGACAACCACCACTACCACCACAACCGTAACCGCAACAACCCTTGAAGATATATCGAACTATGATACCATCCCCTTCATACCCACAGATACTATGGATTTCTGGTGCGAGAATGTTGACAAAGGAACATTCACACTCGATTCCAATTCCATTAAGGGAGAATTTTTAAAACCAACCGGTCCTTGGTACGATAGTAATGGTGAATGGGTATTAGAATACTTCAGAAACGACGGATCATCTGTCAATATTTCGGGTGCTGAAAAGATTAAATTTGATATTTATATTTCAGATCCTAAAACAATTAATTATGGTACCCAAGGAAAGATTTTGTTGGCTTCCGGTAACCTGACCGATAACGAGAAATGCTATTGGAACATTGGGGCGACAGGGCTAAAGGACTTCACTCCCGGCTGGAATACCGTCATTTTGGATTTGAATGATGCAACATTGGCTGGCTCCTTAAATCTTTTTGAACCTGCCAATATCAAGGTGTTTAAAGTACATGAAATGAACTTCATCGGTTCCTACACCGCGACCGGCGGTTACACCATTCAGCTTAGAAATATTGTGGCTCTGGTTCCTCAAGCACAAGATACTACAACCACACCGCCGCCGGCAACCACAACCGCCGCCACAACCACAAGCGCTACGACCGCTACCGAAGACAATGAGGCAACAACAAGCATCGAAGATGAAACAACAACAGCCACCACAGAAGAGACCACGGTAACCATCTCGGATGACGAAGATACTACCGACGGAGACTCAAATTCACCCAAGACCGGTTATTCGGAATTAAGGCTTCTCCTGGTTGCTTTGTTAGCAGGCTCGGTTGCCCTGTTCATCATCCTTGAGAAAAAACGTTTTTTCAAGAAAGCTAAATAATCAGATTTTAAGAACTTTCAAATTTAAAGCAGCGTAAATCGAGTAGGAGGTCACCCATTAGTTGAGTGACCGACCTCTCACACCACCGTGCGTACCGTTCGGTACACGGCGGTTCAACCGCATGAGTGCAGGGACTCGTACCGGTCAAGGATACTATAGTA
>JAQUHC010000088.1 GCA_028683785.1 Oscillospiraceae bacterium | reverse complement strand
GGGGTTTCTGCAATAAATACCCTTCCCGTATCAATAAGTGTGGGTGTCAATCGGTAAAGCATGGTAAGTATTTGTGTACGGATATGAAATCCGTCCACATCCGCATCGGTACATATGATTATTTTATTCCATCTCAGCTGCTCGATATCAAAGGTGGCTAAATCCTTGTTTGCCTTGCTTTTCACCTCTACTCCGCAGCCTAAAACCTTTATTAGGTCGGTAATAATCTCATTCTTAAAAATCTTATTATATTCAGCCTTCAGACAGTTGAGGATTTTGCCGCGTAACGGAATTATACCCTGAAAATTGGGATTGCGCGCCTGTATACAAGCTCCCATTGCGGATTTACCCTCAACAATGAAAAGTTCGCGCTCTTGGACATTTTTGCTGCGGCAATCCACAAAGTTCTGCACCCTGGAGGCAAGATCGTTGCTCGACTGAAGCGTCTTCTTCAGATTTAGGCGGGTGGTTTCAGCCTTTTCACGGCTGCGTTTGTTGATAAGCACCTGTTCGCCGATTTTTGCAGCTTCAGTATTGTTTTCCAGAAAATAAACCTCAAGATTATGTCGCAGAAACTCGGTCATGGTCTCTTGAATAAAGCGGTTGTTTATCGCCTTTTTCGTTTGGTTTTCGTATGAAGTTTGGGTTGAAAAAGATGAAGAAACAAGAACAAGACAATCCTGAACATCCTGAAAGGTGATTTTGCTTTCATTTTTCAGATATTTGCTGTTTTGTTTCAGATAAGCGTCAATCTGTGACACAAACGCCGACCTTACAGCCTTTTCGGGTGAACCTCCGTATTCAAGCCAGCTTGAATTGTGGTAATATTCCAGAAGGTTATTTTTATTGGAAAAACAGCAGGCAACATTTAAGCGCACCTTATATTCAGGCTTATCTGCTCTATCACGACCTCGCCTGTCGGCCGTCCACAGCTGTATGTCGGTCAGCGCATCATCCCCGACAATCTCTCTTGCATAATCCTCTATCCCGTTTTTGTAGACAAAGATCTCCTCTTCAAATTTACCGTTTTGTTGTGTTTTCAGTACAAAAACAACATTGGGATTTACTATCGCCTGCCTTTTTAATGTGTTACGATAATATTCCACCGGCACATTTATATCTGTAAAAACCTCAATATCGGGTTTCCATTTGATGGTCGTTCCGGTATCTTTTTTTGAGTAGGGTTCTTTTTTCAGCCCGCCGATATTCTCGCCATGTTCAAAATGAAGCGAATATATAAAGCCGTCACGCTTTACCTCCACATCCATATATTCTGATGAATACTGGGTGGCGCACGCTCCGAGACCGTTTAAGCCAAGAGAAAATTCGTAACTTTCACCCTCCAGTGTATTATATTTACCGCCGGCATAAAGCTCGCAAAATATTAGCTCCCAATTAAAACGCTTTTCATTTATGTTGTAATCAACCGGTATACCGCGACCGAAATCCTCAACCTCGTAAGAGCCATCCTCGAACATAGTGACATTAATTTTATTGCCGTGCCCTTCACGCGCCTCGTCAATCGAATTGGACAAAATTTCAAATACAGCGTGCTGGCAACCCTCCAGGCCGTCGGAGCCGAATATTACAGACGGGCGCTTACGAACACGGTCTGCCCCTTTTAGGGATGTAATACTCTCGTTTCCGTAGCTTTGCTTTTTTACAGCCATCCATACCATCCTTTATAAATTTCAGCTTAAAAATTGTTTCAACTCAAAGTGTTGTGTTGCTCAAATGTACAGTACACAATATATATCTTTATTCTATCTCATTAAGTGCTTCTCTGTCAAGTGCTGAGCATTGTTTTTGAGTTCTGTATTAAGCGACAAATCGCCGAAATTCTACAGCGATTTTTCCCCTAAAGTTGACAGAACACAAATAAAATAATATAAATATAGTATAGTAGAGTAGAGTAGAACATTTTTAAATATTTCTTAAGGGGGCATTCCTTTGCGTCTGTCATATATTGAGCAGAGCTTTCCTTTGCTGCGCGACTTTCTGGGATACATGGAGGTTGTAAAAGGTCGTTCTGTCAATACGGTGGAAGAATACTTCATCGACCTTCGAACATTTTTCCGCACTATAAAAAAGCTGAGGGGAATTGTTCCGCAAGATACCGAGATGGACGACATAACTATAGATGATATCGACATTGAACTAATCCGCAGCATTACACTTCAGGATGTATACCAATACCTGAATTATGTAAAAAATGACCGCGGAAATCATGCTCGCTCACTTGCGCGCAAGTGTTGTTCTCTGCGCGTGTTTTTTCGACATCTTACAAATTATACCCACCAACTTGATGTTAATCCTGTTCTTGATCTCGACACACCAAAGGCACGTAAAACTTTGCCGAAATACCTGACATTGGAGCAAAGTATATCTCTGTTACAAAGCGCAGACGGCGAATATGCCGAACGGGATTATTGCATGCTGACTCTTTTGCTAAACTGCGGACTTCGTCGTGCCGAGCTTGTGGGGCTTAATTTGAGTGATATAAGAAGCGATGGCACCCTCCGCATTCTCGGTAAGGGCAACAAGGAACGCATTGTATATCTTAATGAAGCGTGTCAGGTGGCGCTGGACAAATATCTGCCTACCCGTCCGGTGGACGGAGTGGAGAAAAAACATCGGAATGCGCTTTTTTACAGCCGTCTGAAAAAGAGGTTAAGCCTCCAGGGTGTTCACTACATAATCAAAGGGTATCTCAGCCGTATAGACGGGCTTAAAGACTACTCTACCCATAAGCTCAGGCATACAGCGGCAACCCTTATGTACCGCAACGGAGTGGATATCAGAGTGCTTAAAGAAATCCTTGGACATGAAAATTTGGGTACAACAGAAATATATACCCACCTTTCAAGCGAACAGCTTGAAAAAGCCGCCGATTCCAACCCTTTGGCACATATTCACCCATTAAAGGAAGCGGAAAAGAAGACAGAAAATAAGAAAGAATAGCCACGAATTACTAATTTAATTTATAAACATGGACAATATCCAATAAAAACAAGAACGGCCGGGTTAACCTAACCGTTCTTGTTTTTCACTATTTCATTTTAAAATTCAAACTCATCAAAGGATATTTCGTTATCAAATGACATTTCATCATCAGTATGCATATCTTCCATCGGATTTGCAGGCTGCGGTATGATGCTGTCTAATCCAAACAATTCACTAAGGGGAGCAAAATATTCAATAAAGTCAATATCCTTATAATCTATTGTCTCGAGGGTGTCAATATCTTTTACTGCAACTTTGTCTAACTTTGTAAACACCGTATCCATTTTAAGCTCAAGGGAAATACCTTCAAACATATTACCCAGCAACTTTGAAACATCATTAAACAAAATGGTGGTCTTGTATTCCGAGTCTTTTTTAACCTCTTCTACTTCGATTAAAACCTTATAGTCGACGGAATCCGCTTTTATCTGGATGGTGTAATTCCCAACCGGTAATGTAACATTATTAACAGCCGGTTTTGAGGTGTCATATTTCAGGGTGATTGTATTGCGATTATAAATTTCAATTGTAATATCACCGGAACAGCCCTTTTTGTCAGCATTACTTACCCAATCAATATTAAATATAGTGCTCTCATGGCTATTGTCCTTAAGGGTCATGCAAAAATTGCCGTCAAACCCGTTCTCGGTGAACTTCCCGTCCATCTCAATATTAAACAGCTCATATGATTTTTCCTCATCGGAAAACGCAATCTTGAATTGATCCTTGCCTTTGCCGGTATAGCTGTGCATGGTAAACACAAATTTTTTATCACTTATTTCCCGCGCAATAATACGCTCATTATTATCAAAGTATATTTTCAGTTTACCCGTATCAAATTCGTCTAAATTCTGTGCGCTTTGCTTCAGCGATTGAGCCAGGTCGATAATGGCTTCCTTAATTTGGCTTTCGGTTACCGCGAATCGTTGGTTTTTAGAAAATGATGATTGAGTAATGTTATAAATTATTTTAACAATTTCATCATCATCCTCTAATTTGGATGCAAAATTTTCGAGTATATTTTCCGCAACTTCCCTGTCTATCCTTGTCGTAAGTGAATTTAGTTTAATTCCCTCATATTTGTCAGAGGTGTTAAAGGTTGTATCGGATTCGGACAGGGAGGATATAAAGGTATCTTTATAATAACCTTCAAAGATTTCAACTATTTCAGCCATATCTTCTCCGGTCAACTTCTTTAAGATACCATCCAAATCATTGAATGAGCCAAAATTTTCATCTATAAGAATATACTTTTCATTCGCCTGCGGCACCCTAAATACCATTTTATCGGCATTAATAATGCTCTCCAGAGAGCAATTAATCATATCATTATTAAAAGAAATCTTGACCTCACTGTTACCGAGATTGGCTTTTTTATCCATTTCGGTGTTGATTTCGATTTTGCTGTTATTGATGTACTGTTTATATCCATCTGCAAGCATATTTTCTTTATCGGTACTGAGATCTGCGCTTAAAACCGAAGACACCTTATATTTATCTATTCCGGTATCTTTAGCCGTAATGGAGTTATTTAGTTTATCCAACGCTGAAGATGCGTTTCTAACCTCAAGCTCCTGTAAATATTTGTTGGGCTCCATATAAATCATTTTAATATCCGGTCGGAGCATAAACCATGATAATGCCCCCACAACCCCTATAATGAATATAAGGGAGGCTACTGCGGCGATAACTATTGCTTTAGTATTGGTACGCTTTTTTGTCATGACAAGCTCGGAAGCCATATACGGCTGGTTGATAACACTAGATCCCATAATACTGTCGTGGTTAAAATCCTGGGTGCCCGTTGCAACCGTTTGAGAACCAACCGCGTTATCTTGCGGTATTTCGTCAGTATCCTGATTTACGGGAATATCTGCACTTTGGTTTATGTATTCCTCAGAATTAACGCTGATTGTGACTTCTTGTTGATTTATATCCTGATTTATGCCGCTGTTTTCTACCCCGTTTTGGTTCACACTTTCATTCACATTAATATCGTTTTCATCATAGCTCACACAAATAACCTCCATATAAAATAATAGATATCAGAGCCGTTTTCTATACTTATCACGTTTTTAATATGTGGTTAGTATTATAAATCTATTTCGTTAAGAAGGTCGCGAAGCAGTATAATCTCGTCACCGGTGAGGGTAACTCCTTTGCCCATCTTGGTATGATCAGGAGACCAGTCTCTAACATCATACTTTGGGTCGCGATCATTCCAACTTACAAGATTAAGTTCCTTGGTCCATCCGGAGGGTGCCTGGGATATTTTGCCCAAGCTTTTAACCACTTCATATTTTAGTTCCGCCATTAAAAGCACTCCTTTTATTATATAATTCATTTTTCAGCGTTCGAATATACTGCCGCCATTACAGTCGATTCCGACAATAAGAGGGAAATCGCATATGTCAAGGCGTTTTACCGCTTCACATCCCAAATCCTCAAATGCAATAACCTTGCAGGATGTAACGGATTGCGCCGCCAAAGCACCCGCCCCGCCTAATGCACAAAAATAAGCAGCACGGTTGCGGCATATTGCGTCAATTACTTCTTTAGATCGTTCACCCTTTCCGATTGTAGCCACTACGCCCAAATCATATAATCGCGGGGTATGAATATCCATTCTGCCGGAGGTGGTCGGTCCGCATGAGCCTATGGGCAAATCTTTTGGTGCCGGAGTTGAACCTGAATAGTATATCACCGAATCTTTAAGAGGAAACGGAAGGGGTTTACCGTTATCCAGCAATGTACTAATGCGTTTATGTGCTGCATCACGGGAGGTGTAAACCGTACCCGAAAGCAGAATGCGATCACCCGCATGAAGCTTTCCAGCCATGCTGCGGATTTCACTTGTATGCAGGTTTATCTCCGTGATAATCGCTCCTTAGTGTTTATTATATCAACCCCTGCGGACTATCAGTCCTGTGAATTTACATGTACATCCTCATGGTTTTCAGCTGAAGCGGGAGGATCGGATATTATACCTGCCGAGGTTTCCAGTGTCTGTATCAATTCATCCAGCTTTAATCCGGCAAGCGAACCATAATCGATAAGAGCCTGACGAGCATTTTTAACCTTGTCACGGGCTAAGCTTGTCTGCTCAGATAATGCGGAAAGCGATTCTTCCATACTGTCCAAACAGCCGTCACTGCGCTTATAAGCTATTTCAAGAAAATGCTGTCCCATTGAGTACATCTCCATGATAAATGAACCTGCATTACCCACTAAGACACTGTTTTTGCTTGCCGCCTCAAGTTGTTTTTGTGTTTCCTCAAGCTTGGTATTTAGTTCCTGATTTTCGCTTTTGAGATTATTTATTTCAATCTCGGCTTCTTGTTTATACGACATTTCGGCTTCTTGGGCGGCCGACTGCATATCATCAATTTTATTAAGAAGATTCTTGTTCTCATTTGTAAGATTTTCGATTAGAATGTTGGCTTCATCAATACGGGATTTATCAACCTGCATTGATGCTGAATTAAGTTCTGCCTGGGTACGAAGCTCGTCTAGCTGCTTTTTAAGCTCATCAGCCGATTTGACAAGCTCCTGCATTTCTGCAATTTCTGCAGTATATTGTCTTTTTTCTATACGGAGAACCTCAATCTCATTCGTAAGTCGTCGTACCTCTTCATCCTGACGGTGAACATCCCTAACCGTCTGTTTGAGGTTTATATTTTCCTCCTTTAGAAAGTTCGCTTCGCTCTCTGTTTTCTCAACTTTACTTAACAGCTCATTCTTTTCAGCTTGCTGTTCATCAATCGTTTTTTGAAGCTCGTTTACTTGATTTTGAATTGCAGCTGAATCATTTGCATAACGGGATTGCATGGCATCAATATATTCCAGAACATCCGATTTGTTAAATCCATTTAATGCGTTGCGAAAGCTTCCGTTCTCAGCCATGTTATTTCCTCTTCCATTTTTTATTACTTGACAAAAAATAACTTAATAAAAATAATATCTCATGGGCGCGCTTTCTGTTTTGTTGATTTCGGACAAAAGCGAAGCTTTTGTGAGAACGCACCCTTTATAAATTAATAAAGATTGTTTCTTATGGGTTATAGCGCGTTTATTATAACATCTTAGTTTTCAAAAAACAACCAATTATATTGACAGGTGTATTTTACTCATCAATTTTGCATACTTGTAATATGCATACCGTTTACTTTTTCATAAAAATATGTTATTCTATCTTGCAAGATGCCGTATTTTTTAGCTTCCCACGGAAAGGACGGAGTGTCTTATGAAAAAAATAATACTTTCCTTAACTCTGATGACATTTATTGTTTATTCACTTACTTTGACTGTTATGGCAATCGGGAATGAACCTACCACTTCCACACCGACATCAACAACATCCACAACAGGTCCCACATCACCTACCTTGCCGGGTGACTTGGATTTTTCAATCAATTATATCGATGATAATAATAGTATTGAAGTAACATGGGATAACCAAAAGAATCCGGATATTATTGTGGATTCCATCATAATAGGCAATAAAAGCATCGGTATTTACGACAATACCGGTTTATTTCAGGTTAATATACAGGATGAATTGTTGCCGGGTATTTATAACGCCACCCTGATAATAAGCGATTCATTTGGGAATTCGCTTTCAATACCCACACCTGAAAGGATCGAGCGCTCAGGTAAACTGAATACAAATATAACATTAAATGAAGTGCAAGAACGGTTAGAAGCTACGGTATTGGATGAACATATGAGGCCGATTGCCGACTGTGAAGTAGAGTATTATATTTTAAATCAGCTTATAGAAAAACTTAAAACTGATAAAAACGGGTATGTTAAATTTACCAAAGCCCTGCCCGTCGATAATGATGATGTACTCTGTAAAATAAAAGATTATTCGGTATACTTAGAGATGACCGGCAGAGAGATTTTGTATGTCGGAACGGAAAGCGGGTTCCCTGACAAAATCATCCCGACTACGACAACCACTTCTGCCAAAACAACCACGACCAAATCAACCACATCCAAAACAAAAGCACCGCCCAAAATTACAACAACTCAAAACTACACCAGCCCTCCGACAACCACCGCACCGACATTACCTATTATTAACGGCGCAGGCACCACCGCAATCAGAGGTGATCAAATTGCTTTAAATGTCAGCTTTGATACCGGTATACCAAAATTATTCGATAATACCCCCAATGATTTTTCATCAAGAGCCAGACTTTTGATTAACAAAAATCTCTATTCAAATATTATAGGCAGTTCAACTGCATCCTTGATGCTCTTGGTCAGAACATCCCCGCATAATGTTACAGACCAGCATATTTCGGCTGCAATCAGTAATAAATCGAAATACAGTGCTTATAATGCAGAGGATACCCTCCGAATTCCGCTTGATTTATCCATAACTATGGTTGACAAATCAAACGGCATAAACACCCAGGTCCCCATTCCGGATTCCGAATTAACCATCGAGCTTCCTGTTCCTAATTCAATGAAAGATAAATCCAAATATAAAATAGCTGTCGCGTTGTTTGACAGCAATGGTATTAAGCAGGTTTTAGACACCTCGGTGGATGACGGAGTAATAAGTTTTAAGACCGGAAAGCTATCTCAAATTATAATACTGGGTTTTCAAGATACATCCGGCATCAGCAATAGCGGCGGAATTCCCATAATTATGCTTTTATTGATTTTTGGCGGTATAATAATGCTTATCGTTGCAGGTTTGTTGCTTTACTTCTTTTTCATACGCAAGCCTATCGCTCAGGAAGAGACCGAGGGCATAAAATATTTCGACCCTGACACACCATATGACCTTCCCGATACAGATGATCAGAATGAACCCCAAGAAAATACCGATAATGATTCTGATACAGGAATTTCTCTCGGCTCCCTCATAAACCGCTCAGAGCAGGAGGATTCGGGGGATTAACACTAATATTTCATTTTTTATTATAAAAGCTGATAAAACAATCGAGTAGGAGGTCACCCATTAGTTGAGTGACCGACCTCTCACACCACCGTGCGTACCGTTCGGTACACGGCGGTTCAACCGCATGAGTGCAGGGACTCGTACCGGTCAAGGATACTATAGTATC